>JBIOWR010000309.1:0-4754 GCA_044868775.1 Actinomycetota bacterium | reverse complement strand
GCCCCCGCCGATCGAGGGCAGGAACTGCAGCGCGGTGACGATGCCGACCGCGACGCCGCTGTCGGTGAGCTTCAGCACCAGCCAGCTCTGCGCGAGCCATTGCATCCACGTGCCGGTGATGGAGATGAGCTGCCCGGTGAAGAACAGCCGGTAGTTGCGCACGCGAAGCGACGCGAAGGTCTCGCGCGTGGCGCGCTCGAGGCGCGTCACTCGTCCTCCCCCGCAAGACGTTCGAGCAACGGGAGCGCGCGATCGATCGTCGCACGCTCCTCGTCGGTGAGGCCACGCATGCGGGCGGCGAGGTACGCGGTCTTGCGGCTGCGGCTGCGTTCGAGCAACCGGCGCGCCGCGGGAGTCGCCGACACGCGGGACACACGGCGATCGGCCGCGTCGACCTCGCGCACGACGAGACCCTCCTCTTCGAGCGCAGCCACGATGCGGGTCATCGTGGGAGGCTGCACGCGCTCCGACGCGGCCAGCGCACCCAGGGTCATCGGGCCATTCCTCTCCAGGACGTACAAGGCGGAGATCTGCGAGGGGGTGACCGGGTCCTGCGTCTGCTGGCGCAGCCGGCGCGCGAGGCGCATGACCGCGAGCCGGAGCCGGGAGGCCAGCTCGGTGTCGGTGGTTGCTCGCACGGGTGTCATCGTCGTGGTCAACTATTTAGCACCGCTAACTATTCCCGGCAAACCGATTTTTGCCGGGCCTCGCCGAGGCTCGTGGCGAAGCGACCTCGGCCGTGCGAGCATCCGGGCCATGGAGGGCGAACGGCCGGAGGAACGCCTCGACTTCGGAAGCCTCGAACGGCTGTCCGCGAACGCGCCTCCGCCGAAAGAACCAAGCACGTTCGTCCCAAAGCTGCTCGGAACGATCGCATTCCTCGCGGTGGCGGCCGTCGTCGTGGCGGTGCCGTGGTACTTCCTGACGCGCCCGGCCGGGCCGACGCCCACGGCGAGCACGACCCCGACGCAAAGCGCGAGCCCCAGCCCGAGCCCGTCCCCCATGCCCTCGCTCGGCGCCGGCGTCTACGAAGTCGTCGGCGTGGACAACTGCGCGAACGTCCGATCCGCGCCCGGGCTCGGCTCCCCGGTCATCGACTGCCTCACGCTCGGCGTGCGCGTCTCGAGCGACGGCAAGAGCGAGGACCTCGGCGGTATCACCTGGATCCACGTCGCAGACCCGTTCAAAAAGGGCGCCGAGGCGTGGATGGCTGCCCAATACCTCAAGAAGGTGGAGTAGGTGCCAGCACCCCGCTCCGGCGTGCGCCAAACTCGCCCGCGCTGACGCGTGCAGACAGGATGGAGCCCGCGCTCCCCCGAGCCTAGGCTCGATGCAGGGTCGATCGAAGGGGGATGCAGATGCCACAGAAGATTCTCGTCGGCACGGACGCAAGCGCCGCAGCCGATATGGCCGTGCGGGCGGCGGCCGAGCTGGCGAAGGCTACCGACGCCGAGCTGACCGTCATGTTCGTGCGTCCGCCGGTGGATGCGCGCGAGGTGTTCGCTCCCGGCACGATGCCGGACGCGGAGGAGTACCTCGCAAGCGTCGCCGAGCGCCACGCGGACGTGAAGATTCGCACGCGCGTGGAGAGCGGCGATCCGGCGGAGACCATCTGTCAGATCGCGGAGGAAGACGCGACCGACGTCATCGTGGTCGGGAACCGCGGCACGCACGGGCGCAAGCGCTGGTTCCTCGGCAGCGTTCCGAACGCCGTGGTGCAGCACTCGCCGTGCTCGGTGTACGTCGTGGATACGAGGAGCGCACAGTGAGCGCCACGGCCGCGGTGCTCAAGACCGGCAAGACGCTCGGCCAGAGCGTGCGCGCGTTCTACTCACGTCCGCTCGGATGGCTGGCGCTGATCGTCACCACGCTGTTCCTCTCGTACGGCGGTGGCGGCGTGATGTTTTGGTTCCACGCGATCTACCGTGGAGAAGAAGGGCCGGCGATCGGCAACGTGTATCACTGGCTGTTCGACTCCACGCTCGGGTTCGTGGCGCTGACGCCGGCGCTGTTCTTCATCCTGCCGAGCGCGCTGTACGCGATCGATCGCGCGCACATCCGCAGCGAGCGGCTGAAGGCGGCGGGTTTCGTGTTCGTGGTCGGCGTGCTGTTCGGTGTCGTGACCGGGCCGGGTCCGTTCATGCACGACACGCTCGTCGGGCGCACGGCGCCGCTCGGACGCGCTGCGGTGCGTATCTTCGGATACGACTCGGGCGTCGCGGCGCACAACGCAACCGCGGTGCATCATTCGCCGATCACCGAGGGCGTGCTGCAAGTGCTCGTCGGCGCGCCGACGTACATCCTGATGGGGTTGCTCGCGCTGAGCGTGATCCGCAGGCTCGCCCGGCGCACCGCGCCGCGGTAGCCATCGGAGAGGCGCCGGCGTACGCGCCCTCGTGCGCCGGCGCCCGTGAATAGCGGAAAATCGAGCCCTTTCTTCCACGGCCCCCTCAATCCCGCAGGGGTGCCCGGTGTATCCTTGTTCCCTCGTGCGGCGTTTGATGGCGGGCTTCCTCTTTGCCGGACTGATTGGACTGCTTCCGGCTGCTCCCGCGCGCGCTGCAACGATCGCCTACGTCACGATCAAAGACTTTGGGTTCACGCCGGCGACCGTGATCATCAAGCCGGGATGGGAGGTGCGCTGGACGAACACCGGCAAGGCCACGCACACCGTCGACACCGACGCCGGCGCCCCGGCCGAGTTCAGCTCGCCGCAGATCGCTCCCAGCGACTCGTACCAACGCCCGCTCAGCGTCGTCGGCACCTACCGCTACCACTGCAACATCCACTCCGGCATGAGCGGCACGATCATCGTGCGCACGAACAACGTGCCGCCGCCTCCGTCGCCTGCGGCGCCGAGCCCGGCCGCGTCGCCGACCGCGACGGCGACGAAGTCTCCCACTCCCAAATCGACTCCACGAAGGAGCGCGTCGCCCACGGCGGCCAAGCGCACCGCGTCGCCCACACCGAAGGCCGTCGTGACGCGGTCGCCGAGCGCGTCGCCGTCACCGACGCTCGCCGCGGCCGGCGACACGAAGGACGGCGGCGGAACCGGCGCGCCCCTCGCGGTGGCGCTGCTGGTCGTGCTCGGAGGGCTCGCCGTGCTCGTCTACCAACGCTTCGTTCACGGCACGTGAAGTCGGTCCTGATCACCGGCGCCTCGACCGGCATCGGTGAGGCGTGCGCAAGGCTGCTCGACGCGAAGGGGTGGAAGGTGTTCGCGGGCGTGCGCAAGCCCGAAGACGGCGAGCGATTGCGCGCCGACGCAACCACCAACATGCAACCGGTGATCGTCGACGTCACCGACGCCGCTTCGATCGCACGCGCGCGAGACGAGATCGCGGCCGCCGCGGGCAACGGGCTCGACGGGTTGGTCAACAACGCCGGCGTCGGCTTCGGCGGCCCGCTCGAGTTCGTGCCGCTCGACGAGCTGCGGCGCCAGCTCGAGGTGAACGTCGTCGGCCAGGTCGCGGTGACGCAAGCGTTCCTGCCGCTGCTGCGCGCGCGGCGCGGGCGCGTCGTGATGATGAGCTCCATCGCGGGACTCTTCGCCGTGCCGTTCGCGGGTCCGTACGCCGCCTCGAAGCACGCGCTCGAAGCGTTGAGCGACGCGCTGCGCATCGAGCTGGCGCCGTGGAAGATCGGCGTGTCGATCGTGGAGCCGGGCTCCATCGCGACGCCGATCTGGGAGAAGGCCGTTGCGACCGCAGACTCGGTCGAAGCGGGGCTGTCGGACGAGGCGCGCGCCCTGTACGGCGACACCATGCCGATCGTGCGCAAGGCAATGACGGAACGGACCGGCATCGGCATCCCGGCTTCGCACGTCGCGCAGGCCGTGCTCCACGCGCTTGCCTCGCCGCGACCGAAGACGCGTTATCTGGTAGGAAAGGACGCGAAGATTCGCGCGCAGGTCGCGCGGCTGCTGCCCGATCGGGTGCGCGACGCGCTGATCTTCAAGCAATCCGGCCTGCCGCGCTGACGCACGAGAAAGGACGCACCCGTGATCGTCACCAATCTCGACGCCGTTACCAAGGAGGAATTCGAGCGCGGCACCGGCTGGGCGATCAAGCCGCAGGGAGCGTGCAAGGACGAGCGGTGCGTGCCGCTCGGCCTTGATTCCGGAGTGTTCGACGCGCGCGCAGTGGCCGAGCGCTTGAACATGCCGATCGTGCGCGACGAGCGCACCGGCCTCGTCGCGATCGGACCGGACTCCGGCGGGCGCGTGCTCGAGAGCGCGGAGGCGCAGGACTTCACGCTGCCGGATTGGAAGGGCGAGTCGTTCACGCTGTCGAGCCTGCGCGGGCGCAAGGTGGTATTGCTCGCGTGGGCATCGTGGTGAGGGTGCCGCTTCGACCTGCCGGTCTGGCAGGAACTGCGTGAGGAGCTCCACCCACTCGGCGTCGAGATCGTCACCGTCGCGCTCGACGTCGCCGGCGCGACGGCCGCAGGCCCGTTCATCGACCGCGCGGACCCGACCGGCCCGGCGCTGATCGACGAGACGCACGTGCTCGACACGATGTACGGCATCGTGAACGTGCCGTCGTGGATATGGATCGACGAGCGCGGCATGATCGTGCGCCCGCCCGAGCCGGCATGGCCGGGACGTTCGAAGTGGCGCGAAGGATTGCCGCCGACGCTGCCGGACGACGTGGATCCGTTGATCCGCGACATGGTCGACGAGTCGCGCAAGATCCGGGTCGGCGACCTCGACGTGTACCCGCGCATGCTGCGTGAGTGGGCGGCGCAGGGAGGCG
>JBIOWR010000308.1:0-6456 GCA_044868775.1 Actinomycetota bacterium | reverse complement strand
CCCCCCGCCTCGTGGACGAGATCGGGTGTTACTTCCAGCCGTCCGTGCTGACGTCCCAGGCGACCACAGCTGCGCGGCCTTCCGCACCGGTGCAGGCCTTGGTGTAGTACGTACCGGCGTTGCCTGTCGCGTTGCTCGTAGCGACGTCGGCGAGACAGAACGTGGTGCCCGACGCCGACACCGACTGCAGGATGACGACCTGGTCATCGGCGGCGGGAACGAACGGGAGAACACCGCGGGACTTCGCCAGGTTCTGCGTGAAGTCGAGCGCCGTCTCGATGTCGGTCAGGTCCGCCACCACGGCCGTGTACGCCTGGTTGTCGACGTAATAGGTCTTCTCTGCCGTGAGAGCGTTGCGGAGGTTCGACTGCGCTTGCTTGTCCTGCGCCCGCTTCCTGGCACCCAGGAAGGTCGGGATCGCGATTGCGATCAAGATTGCGATGATAAGAACGACCACCATGAGCTCGATGAGCGTGAAGCCCTTGTCCTCACGCGCGAGCCTTTCGTGGAGCTTGACGAACACTGCGCACCTCCTCGGCAGTTGACTGCCAAACGTCCCTGAATACTTCGGTCATGTCATCTATCGACGCGCGCGCATATACCTGAATAGGCACTGGTGCCCTGATGGGCCGGGGAGGGGGTCTAGCTGGGCTAGTCCGAAGTGACTAGAGATTCCCGGTGCGAATCGGCGTTACCGGGAGGAATCCGGCGCGATCAGCGCCGCCGCGGGCTTTCCCCGCGGGGTCCTCCAGGACGCGCCCGCGCCGGTGCGCCGGCTGTTCCCTCGCGATACGCGTTCGTGATCGGGAGCCGCCGGTCCTTGCCGAACGAGCGCGTCGTGATCTTGATGCCCGGGGGAGCCTGCCTGCGCTTGTACTCGCTCGAATCCACGAGCCGCAAGATGCGGCGGACCTCCTCCGCCGAATGGCCCGCCTTCACGATCTCCTCCAGGGACGCGTTGTCCTCGATGTAGCGCGCGAGGATGTCGTCCAGCCGTTCGTACGGCGGGAGCGAGTCGGTGTCGAGCTGTCCGGGGCGCAGCTCCGCCGTGGGCGGCTTCGTGAACACGCGCCCCGGGATGACGGCCGGCCCGCGCTTGTTGCGCCACGCACACAGCTCGTACACGAGCGTCTTGGGGACGTCCTTGAGGATCGCGAAGCCTCCCGCGAGATCGCCGTACAGCGTGGAGTAACCCGTCGCCATCTCGCTCTTGTTGCCGGTCGCGAGCACCAGGTGGCCGAACTTGTTGGACAGCGCCATCAGCAGGTTGCC
This sequence comes from Actinomycetota bacterium, assembly GCA_044868775.1. GTDB lineage: Bacteria > Actinomycetota > AC-67 > AC-67 > AC-67 > JBIOWR01. The sequence continues at coordinate 5,184 of JBIOWR010000308.1, read as the reverse complement.
GCGGATGCGCGCTTGCAGGTTCTCCTCGGTAACGTCGGGATCGCGGCCGGCGAACGTCTCCGAGAGCGCGTCGCGGTATGACGACATGATGCGATCGACCGGGATGACGGCGAAGCGGATGCCGAGGTTCGACGCCAGCTCCTTCGCGTCCTCGAAAGAATCGTTGGAGGAGTACGGCGACGGCATCGACAAGCCCGTGACCGCGTCGGCCCCGATCGCGTCGGCCGCGATGACGGCGGTGAGCGAGGAGTCGATGCCGCCCGACAAACCGATGACGACGGAGCGAAAGCCGTTCTTGCGGACGTAGTCCCGTGTGCCGAGCACGAGCGCGCTGTACACCTCCGCGATGGGATCCATGACCTGGCGCGCTTGGACGGGCAGTGCCGGCCGCTTCGGCTCCCGAGCGCTCCCGGCGCTCACCCGCACCGCGCGTGCCTTCGTCGGGATGCGGCGCGCCCTCGCCGGGAGCGTGAGGTCGCAGAAGATGAGGTCCTCCGCGAACTGCGCCCCGCGCGCGATGACGCTTCCGTGCGGGTCGAACACGAGGCTGTCCCCGTCGAACACCAGCTCGTCCTGGCCGCCGACGGTTTGCGCGTACACGAAGAAGGCATTGGATTCCGTCGCGCGAGCGGCGAAGAGCGAGCGCCGCTCGGTGTCCTTGCCGCGGTGGTACGGCGACGCGTTGATGCTCACGAGTACCTCGGCGCCGTTCCGGCCGAGGACCGCGCACGGCCCTTCCGCCGACCACGCGTCCTCGCACACCACGACGCCGGCGTTCACGCCGCGCACGACGAACACCGGCCCGGGCTCGCCGGGGGTGAACGTTCGCACCTCGTCGAACACGCCGTAGTTGGGCAGCAGCACCTTGTGCACCACGCCGCGCACCTTGCCGCCCGCGCACATCGCCGCCGCGTTGTGAATGCCGCGCGCGCTGCGATCGACGAAGCCGAGCACCGCGGCGGTCGTGCGCGTGTCCTTCGCGAGCGAATGCAGCACCTTGAGGTTCGCGTCGACGAAGTGCTTCTTGAGGACGAGGTCCTCCGGCGGATAGCCGGTCAGGCACAGCTCCGGAAAGATCGCGAGGTCGGCGCCGGCCGCCTCCGCCTTGCGCAGATACTTGCGCGCGAGCGCCGCGTTGCCGGCGAGATCGCCAACCGTCGGATTCATCTGACAGATCGCGATACGCAACGTGCGGCTCATGCACAGGACCGTAGCACGGTAGGCTGTGGGTCCGTGGACGACCATATGCAGCGCCAGATCGAGTACGTGCTCCGAACGGTTGAGGAGCGCGACATCCGGTTCATCCGGCTGTGGTTCACCGACGTCCTCGGACTGCTGAAGTCGTTCGCGATCACGCCGGCGGAGCTGGAAGGTGCGTTCGACGAAGGCGTGGTATTCGACGGCTCCTCTATCGAAGGCTTCGCGCGCGTGCAGGAATCCGACATGGTCGCGCGACCCGATCCGTCCACGTTTCAAATCCTGCCGGCCGGCCCTGCGGACGGCTATCTCGAAGCGCGCATGTTCTGCGACATCGCGATGCCCGACGGCGCGTCCTTCGCCGGCGACCCGCGCTGGGCGCTGCGGCGCATGCTCGAAAAAGCCGGGAGCCTCGGCTACACGTTCTACGTCCATCCCGAGATGGAGTTCTTCCTGTTCAAGTCGTCGAAAGCGCCGGAGCCGCTCGACACCGGCAGCTACTTCGACTTGACGCCGCTCGACTCCGCGCAAGATTTCCGCCGCGACGCGATCAACCGGCTCGAAGCGATGGGCATCTCCGTGGAGTACTCGCACCACGAGGTCGCAGCGTCGCAACACGAGATCGATTTGCGATTCGCCGACGCGCTCACGATGGCGGACAACATCATGACCTACCGCCTCATCGTGAAAGAGGTCGCGCAACAGAAAGGCATGCACGCAACGTTCATGCCCAAGCCGTTGCAGGGGCAGTGGGGAAGCGGCATGCACACGCACGTCTCGCTGTTCGAGGGGGAGAAGAACGCCTTCTTCGAGCCGTCGCAAGGGCTGTCGAAGGTCGGTCGTCAATTCGTCGCCGGGTTGCTCGACCACGCGCGCGAGATCACCGCGGTGCTCAACCAGTGGGTGAACTCGTACAAGCGGCTCGTGCCCGGATACGAGGCGCCGGTGCACGTGTGCTGGTCGCGTCACGTCCGCTCCGCGTTCGTTCGCGTCCCCGGAGCGAAGCCAAAGAAGGCATCGAGCGCGCGCGTGGAGATTCGCTCGCCCGACCCTGCATGCAACCCCTACCTTGCGTTCGCCGTGGTGCTCGCGGCCGGGCTCGACGGTATTGAGCGCAAGCTGGACCTGCCCGACGAGGTGACCGACGACGTCGACGCGCTCTCACCCGACGAGCGCGCGAAGCGCAGCATCGTGGCGCTCCCCGAGGACTTGCTCGAAGCGTTGCACGAGATGGAGCGCTCGGAATTGGTGGCCGAAGCGCTGGGGGAGCACATCTTCGAGCGGTTCCTGCGCAACAAGCGCCAGGAGTGGGACGAGTACAAGGCGTACGTCTCGCCGTTCGAGCTGGAACGCTACCTGCCGGTGCTCTGATCGCGGTTCGGTTCGGTTCGGAAGGAATCCGCTCCCCGTGCGCGAATCAGTGACCCCGTGACTCGCAAATCGCTCTTTACGTTGTCGGTGCTGCTGGCGCTCGTCCCGGGCACCGGCCATGCCGGCCCGCTGACGCAGGACGCGTGCGCCGGCAGCGTCACCGTCTCGGTATTCAAGACGCTCGGCAACGACGTGCTCGAGAATTTGCTCTTCTACGAGGGCTCGCTGTGGGTGTCGGACGGCACGGCCGGCGCGGTGCGAAGGTTCGGCGCCGACGGGAGCGAGGGGACGGGGCTCACGGGCGTCGCGTCGCCGGGAGGCCTCAGCGTCGGTCCCGACGAGCGTATCTATGCAGGCGTGGGGAACAGCATCGCGAACGCCGTGACCAAGAGCGGCGCGGCCAAGGTCGTGCGGTTCGAGGCGAGCGATCCCGCGGGCACCGTTGCCGACTACGCGAGCGGGTTCAACATGGCGAACGGCATGACCTGGGGACCGGCCAACGGGCTGTTCGTCTCCAACGACTTCGACAAAGGTTTGATCCGGATCCCGCGCAACCCCGACGGCACGGCGGGAGCGTGGGCGCTCTACACCGACGTGTGGGGCACCAACGGCCTCGTGGTCGTGGGCAACGATCTGTACGCGGCGATCACGTTCGATCAGCGCTCGCCGATCGAGCGCATCTCGCTCGTGCCGCCGACCGCAGGCGACCACGAGACCGCGGTGCAGCTTTCGGTCGGCGTCGTGTCGCTGGAGCCGAACGTCTACACCGATCCCAACCTCGACGCGCCGCTGCTCGGTGTGAAGGGGCTCGACGACATGACGCGCGACGCGGACGGAAACCTGTACCCGGTTGCGAACGGGATGGGTGAGCTGTTGCGCGTCGACCCCGACGACCCGTCGAGCGCGTGCTTGATCACCGGCGGATTGCAGAACCCGTCGAGCGTGCGCATCGCGCCCGAGTCGAGCGCGTTCGCCGACGGCGACGCCGACACGATGGACTTCTACGTCACGCAATTCGACGGCCGGATCATGAAGGTCGTGTTCGACCCCGCGTAACACAAAGCCCTCGCAGGTTGTGCACTCTCTCGCGAGTGGTGTTTCAAATTGACAACACACGCGTGTTGTTGTTTTGAAACAACACGTGCGGGCGAATGGGATCGCCGCGCGGCAAACGAACGCGTGATTGGGGCACGCGCCGCGCACAAGCTATTGCGTTACAGCGTCAGCCCGAGGTCGACCACCGCGCTGCCGCCCGCGCTCACGCGTTCGAGTCCGTCGTGTCCAGGGATCGTCAGCGCGCCGCGCCCGCGCACGTCCCAGGTGGAGCCGTCGCCGCACGCGGCGGTGTCTTCGTCGACGGCGAAAAGCACGGAGTCGTTCGGCCATGCTTCGAGCACCTTCTGCGTGAGGCCGGGCTCCCACACGTCGAGCTTGTCCCAGTGCGCGCCGAAGAACGCGCGCGAGAACAGCGAGAGACCCGGTACCCACGCGCCGCGCGAGCGCGTATCGGGGGCGACGACGCCGAGCGCGACCATGCCGGCGCTGCACCCTCCCAGCGACGTGCCGCCCGCGACGGCATCCAGGATCGACTTCCACACCGGGGTGTCGGCGAGCGTCTCGGCGAGCATGCCGGGGTTGCCTCCGGAGAAGAACACGTACCGCGCGCCCGCCACGGACGCGGCCACGGAAGCATCCATTGCGTCGTCGCGAGTCTTGACGGGCAGAACCAAAGGCTCCATGCCAAGCCGTTCGAAGTGCGCGACTCCCTTGGACGCCCAGTCGTCGAACACGTCGTCGCCTTCCGGCGCCGCGGCGGCGGGTGAGACGATCACCCGATCGGAGTCCACCGGCGATTGCTCGATTGCCCACCGATCGACGTCGAGCGCCCACGGCATGAACTCGCCGGATCCCATTAGCACGAACGTGGCCACGCATCCCCCCAAAGAATTCGTGCCCGCAACGATACCGCGCGACGCGATGGCAAAGCAGCATCGCCGTTCGCGGCCGGGCTTTGTAGGGTGGGGGAGATGTCCACCGAGACCTCTCACGTAGAGCTGGCGAACGCGCTTGCGCGCGCGGGTTTTGCGATGCCGGTGGAGGCCGCGCGCCACCTCACCGCGGTCGCGCTCGATCCCGCCGACTTGCGGCGCGTCGCGAAGGCGTGCGCCGATTCCCCGAACCCCGACGTCGCCGTCGCGCAGATCTGCCGGTGGGTCGCGATGACCGGACAGGTTCCGAGCGGGGCGTTCCTCAAGCGACTCGCAACCGTGCTCGGCGTGTCGACGTCGCTGGGCGCGTTCGTGGCGCGACGTCCCGACGCGGCGGACGTGTTGCGCGACGCGCGCGTGGTGGACTCGCCGCGCGGCTTGTCCACGTTGCGCACGAGCGCGCACCGCGCGGTGACGCGATCCGACGATCCCACGGCGGCGATACGCGTGTGGAAACGCCGCGAGCTGCTCCGGATCGCATGCCGCGATCTCGCCGGACAGGCAAGCGTGGAGGAAGTCGGCCGCGAGCTCGCCCATCTCGCCGAAGCAGCGTTGCACGCAGCGCTCGCGTCGCTGGAGGACGAGCACCCCGCACCGCCCGGCGCGCGCTTCTGCGTGATCGGCATGG
>JBIOWR010000307.1:0-9107 GCA_044868775.1 Actinomycetota bacterium | reverse complement strand
CGCCGTGGTCGCGCCCACCGGCGCCGTGAGCTTGATCGTGGAGGTGCGCGCGGCTTCGGCGGACTGACCGAACAGCGCCGACAGCGACGACGACGCGAACCCGGGGACGCCGCTGCTCGTCGCCGTCAGCTCGGGTGAGAACGCGCCGACCGCCCACGCGACGCCGAAGCCGACGACGATGCCGGCGAGCCCGCCGATGACGCCGATGCCGATCGTCTCGCCGAGCACTTGCCGCACGATGCGACCCTTCGACCAGCCGATCGCGCGCAGCGTGCCGATCTCGCGCACGCGCTTCGCGATCGACGACAGCGTGAGCAGCACCGCGATGACGAACGCCGCGCCGAGCACGATGACGGCAAGCGCGCCACCCAGACGGCTCGCGACGTTGCGCGCGTCCTTCAAGCTGCCGGTGATCTGATCGGCCAGCGACTTGGTCGTCACGACTTGCGCACCCGGCAACGCCTTGGAGATGCGTTGCGCGACGGCCTCGACCTCGGACGCGTCCTCCACCTTCACGAGCACCTGCGTGACGCGATCTTGCTTGGACGCCAGCGTCTGCAACGCGTCGAGTGTGAAGTACAGGTCGGCGGTGCTGCCGGTGAGCGTCGGGTTGACGATGCCGGTGACCGTGAACGTCTTGTCGTTGATCGTGATCGTGGAGCCGGCCTTGAGGTCGTTCTTGCCCGCGTAGCCGGCGGCGACGAGCACATGGTCGTCCTTGGTGATCCACGAGCCGGACACGAGCTGTTGCGTCGTGACCAGGCCGGCGTTCGGGCTCGCCGGATCGACGCCCGCGGCCGTGTAGCTCTTCGACGTGATGTCGGTGGATGGCGGATTGATGATCTGCTGGATCGTTCGCAGCGGCGTGATCACCGACGCCTCGAACTCCTGGAACCGTTGCGGCAAGCACTTCTGGAACGCGCTGTTGGAACCGGGCGCACGCGTGACGCCGCCGCCGCCGGGGCCGGGACCGGGCTGAGGGCCGACGGTCACGCCGCTCTTCTCGAGGCACGCGCGAAACGCCGCCTGCTCGGCCTCGGTCATCGGCGAGGGCCGCACGGTCGTCGTGACCTTCTCTCCACCGGTCTTGATCTCGGCGACGATCTGCGGAACCGTGCCGGTCTGATGCTGCGCGAGCAGCGTGAGGCCGGCCGTTGCCGACCCGACGCCGTCGATCTTTGCGATGTCGTCGACGGATTGCTCCGGGAAGCTCAGCAGCGTTCCCGACAAGAAGAAGTCGTGCGTGAACTTCTCGCCGGGCTTTCCGAGCTTGGAGAGATCGGTGACGACGTTGGAGTTCTCTTGCAGCAGCGCCGCGGTGTCTTCGTCGTTGAGCGCGGCGGCGCGTCCGCCTCCGCCGCCGAGCGGCGCGAAGAATCCGCCTTGGGGGCGGTTCCCTTGCGCGGGCGAGGCGGAGGGCGCCGGCGTGGGTGTCGCCGAAGCTCCGTTGGAGGTGGAGCCGGCCACGCGCGTGACGAGGATGTCGGTGCCGATCGAACGCAGCGGCGCGAGCACTTCGTCTTGGGCGTCGTCGAGGCCTTGCGACACGCCGATGATTCCGATGACGAGACCGACCCCGGCCGCGAGCCCGAACGCGGTGAGCAGCGTGCGCCCGAGCCGCCTGCGCAACTCGTTCTTGGCGTAGCCGAACTGGAACATGACTCCCCTCTCGCCCGACGTAGATCTATGGAATTCGTTGGAACCACAACAGCGAAGCTGCCGCCGCCGCCAGCAACAGCACCACGGCGATGCCGGCGGCGGCCGACGTGGCTTCGCGATCCTCGCGCTCGAAGCCCAATTCCGAGCCGAGGTCGCGATACACCGCGCGCAACGCTTCTGCGTTCGCGGTGCGGAAGTACGAGCCGCCGGTGATCTCCGCGATCGCTTGCAGCTCTTCCTCGTCGAGGTCCACCGGCACGGTGCGCCCGCCGACGTCGAGCGTCGCGCCTTGCGTACCGATGCCGACGGTGAAGACCGGCACGTGCAACCCGACTGCTTCTTGCGCGACCTCCGCGGACGGACGCCCACGGTTCGACGCGCCGTCCGACAGAAGCAGCACCGCCGCCGGAAGCTCCTCGCCGGCCGCGCGCTGCCGGCGTATCTCTTCGAGCGCGCTCTCGAGGCCGTCGCCTACGGCGGTTCCGGCGAGCGGCCGCAGCGAGTCGAGCGCGTCGCGGGTGAGGTTACGGTCGCGAGTTAGGGGCGAAACCAACGCAGCGGAATCGCTGAACGCGACGACGGCCACTCGCAGCTTCTTCGGCAACGAGCCGACGAAATCGCGCGCGGCACTTTTCGCGGCCGTCATGCGATCCGGCTTCAAGTCGGTGGCGAGCATCGAACGGCTGACGTCGAGCACCAGCACCACCGACGCTTGCTCGCGCGGCACCAGCTCTTGCACGGCCGGGCGCGCGAGCGCGCCGATCAATGCCACGATCGTTGCGAGCACGAGCGCGGGTGCGACGTGCCGCTTCCATCCCGGCCGCTTCGGCGCGACGCTCGATAGCAGGTCCAGGTTGGTGAAGCGCACGACGTACTCGCGCCGCCGCCGCTGCAACGCGACGTACCCGGCGACGAGCGCGGGAATCGCGAGCAGCAACCAGAGCTTTCCGGGGGACAAGAACGTCATCGGCGCATCTTCTTTCTCTGCTGGAGATACTGGAGAAGATCGGCGAGCCAATCGCGATCGGTGGACACGACGAGATGCGACGCGCCCGCGCCGACGAGGGCGGCCGCGCGCTCGGCGCGTTGCTTCGCGACCGCGGCGGCGAACGCCTCGCGCGTCGCGGCGCGGTTCGTGTCGATCTCCAATTGCCGTCCGGTCTCGGGATCCTCGAAGACGATCGGGCCGACGGCCGGCAGCTCTCCCTCACGCGGGTCGCGAATCTCGGCCGCGATCACCTCGTGTCGCAGCGCGAGGTTGCGCAACGGTGTCGCCCACTCGCCGGCGCCGATCCAATCCGACGCGACGAACACGATCGAACGGCGGCGCGCGATGCGGCCGGCTTCCTCCAGAGCAAGATCCAAACGGCTGCCGGCGCGCTCTGAGGGCGCGGTGTCGTTCACGAGCTGGAGCAAGCGCAGCGCGGACTTCTTTCCGCCGCCCGGACGCAACCCGGTGATCGGTGCGTCGGCGAACGCGAGACCGCCGATGCGGTCGCCGCGACGAAGGATCAGCACCGCGACGGCGGCGACGAGGTCGCGCACGAGCGCTTCCTTCGTCTGCGACGCGGTGCCGAACGCCATGGACGCCGACCGGTCGACCACCACGAGCGCGGTCGCCTCCCGATCGGCGTCATAGACGCGCACGTGAGGGTGGCCCGTGCGCGCGGTTACGTTCCAGTCGATGGTGCGGACGTCGTCGCCCGGCGTGTATTCCCGGATGTCGGCGAGCTCGACTCCCTCTCCCAAGCGAATGCTGCGGTGCGCGCCGGGACCGGTGCCGTCCAGGCGGCGGCGGAACGTCAGCTCCGCCTTGCGCAGCACGCGCTCGGGAGCGAGCAGGTCTTGGTTCACGCCATCTCCTCCCGGCGCAGCTCGATCACCGGCACCGGCAGCTTCTCGCGAATGCGCGCGACGACGTCGTCGGTAGTCACGTTCTCGGCGAGCGCGCGATACGACGGGATGATGCGGTGTCGCAACACGTCGTGCGCGAGCACGTCGATGTCGGCCGGCAGCACGAAGTCGCGGCCGCGAATGACGGCGAGCGCGCGCGCCGCGAGGATGAGATAGATCGAGCCGCGCGGGCTCGCGCCGTACTCGATGTACGGCGCAACTTCGGGGATTCCGTGATCCGCCGGACGCCGCGTCGCAGCGACGAGCTTCACCGCGTACTGACGGATGCGATGATCGACGTACACGGTGTCGGCCAGCTCCTGCAATCCGATGAGCGCCTCCGGACCGAGGATGCGGCGCGGCGGATCGGGCTGGTGCTCCATGCGCTCGACGACCGCCAGCTCCTCTCCCTCGTCCGGGTACGCCACGAGCACCTTGAGCATGAAGCGATCCATCTGTGCCTCGGGCAGCGGATACGTTCCCTCGGATTCGATGGGGTTCTGCGTCGCGAGCGTGAGGAACGGCTCGGGTACGTGATGCGTCTCGCCGCCGATCGTCACTTGATGTTCTTGCATCACCTCGAGCAGCGCCGACTGCACTTTCGCCGGCGCGCGGTTGATCTCGTCGGCGAGCAAGAAGTTGGCGAACACCGGGCCGAGCTCGACGCGGAACTTCGCTTGCTTCGGGTCGAGGATGCGCGTGCCGACGAGGTCGGCCGGCACGAGGTCGGGCGTGAACTGGATGCGCCGGAAGGTGCCGCCGAACACCGACGCGACGGTGCGGACCGTGAGCGTCTTCGCGAGCCCGGGAACACCTTCGAGCAACACGTGACCGCGCGCGAGCAACGCGGTGATCACGCGTTCGAGCATTTGATCCTGGCCGACGATCCAGCGCTTCACCTCGAAGTGCGCGCGCTCCACGAGCGCCGCGGCTTCTTCGACGTTTGCCGGTGCTTCGTCAACTGGATCGAAGGTTTCGTCGGTCATCTGTTTCAGCCTCCTTGATATGCGCGAAGCACGACAGAGATGGTGATGGTGTCGTTGCCGCGACGCACGGTGAGCGTCACGCGCTTGCCGACGCCATGGCGTTCGATCTCCTTGGAGATGTCGTCGATCGACGACACCGGCACGCCGGAGATCGCGGTGATCACGTCACCGGTGCGCAACCCAGCCGCGTCCGCGGAGCCTGCCGGCGTCAGTCCCACGATCTCGACACCGCCTGCGCTCGACGGCTCGCCCTGGATGCCGAGGAACGGGTGCAGCACCGTCGTGCCGCGCACGAGCGACGGCAGCGCGCGTTGCGCCTGGTTGATCGGAACGGCGAAGCCCACGCCGACCGATCCACGGATCGGGCTTTCGATGGCGGTCGTGATGCCGATGACCTCACCGGCGAGGTTGAACAGCGGACCCCCGGAGTTACCCGGGTTGATCGCCGCGTCGGTCTGGATGAGGCCGCGCATCGGCGGATACTCGTTGTTGCCCTGGAACGTGCGGTCGATCGCCGACACGACGCCGCTGGTGATGCTTCCCTGCAATCCGAACGGCGATCCGATCGCCGCGACCACTTGTCCCGGCTGCACGGTGTCGGAGTTGCCGAGCTGCGCGGCGACGAGACCTTGTGGAGCGTTCGTCAAACGGATCACCGCGAGGTCTTGTTGCGGATCGCGTCCGGCGACGGTTCCCGACAACGTGCGTCCGTCGAACAGCACGACGTCGACGCGATTGCCGGACACGACGTGGTTGTTGGTGAGGATCACGCCCGAGGCGTCGATGATGACGCCGCTGCCGGTGCCGGTCGAGCGTGTGCCGCCGACGATCTCCACGACCGAGGGTGACACGAGTCGATACAACGCGTCGAGCGTCAGTCCTTGCGAAACCGGCGCGGGCGACGACGAGCGCGCGGGCGTGGGGAGCGCCGTCGTGGCGGTGCGCGCCGGGTCGTCGCCGATCTTGCCGCCGATGAAGCCTGCGAGCGCGGCGACCAGCACGAGCGCGGCGGTGCGGCGGCCGATCTGCACGCGATTGGCTTTCGGTTGCGGTTCGGTGGCGGGCGTTTCCGGTGCGGCGTCGCGTATCCACGGCGGCGTGGTCTCCGCCGGGCTCTCCCCCCGTTGCGCCCAATCGGGCGGGCCGCCGGGCTCGGGCTCGGGGTCCGGGTCGCTGCCCGGCCACCGGGTCTCGTCGGTCATGTCCGGCATTGGACCATCTCCCTCTGAGGAGCGCATGAGACGAACCTGGGACTTCGATGAGTCTCCCGTCAAGTGGCGTGCGTGAACGTCAGCGCGAACTCTCCTCGGTGGTGATCGGGCCGAAGCTGGGGTTGGGGATATCCCAGTCGGTGCTCAGCTTCCTCCCAGGAAACTCACAGGATGCGGGAAGATAATCGGTCGGCAACCGCGACCCGAGCGAGGCAGCGTGACGCAAAAGGTGGACGAACCAACGCGAATTCTCGTCGTCGACGACGAGCGCAACATCACCGATCTGGTGGCGACCGTCCTCCGGTACGAAGGCTTCGAGGTCGAAACCGCCGATACCGGCCGCGCGGCGTTGCGCGTGGCGGAGAAGTTCCGCCCGCACTTGATCGTGCTCGACGTCATGCTTCCCGACTACGACGGGTTCGAGGTGCAGCGGCGGGTGTCGAACGGCGGCGCGCGCACGCCGATCGTGTTCCTCACCGCGCGCGACACGACCGAGGACAAGGTGCGCGGCTTGACGATGGGGGCCGACGACTACGTCACGAAGCCGTTCAGCCTCGAGGAGCTCGTCGCGCGCGTGCGGGCGGTGTTGCGACGCTCGCACGGTGAGCAGCGCGCGACGACCAACCGCTTGACGGTGGCCGATCTCGAGATGGACGAGGACAGCCACGAGGTGTGGCGCGCGGGAACGCTGATCGAGCTGACGCCCACGGAGTTCGCGCTCCTTCGCTATTTCATGCTGAACCAGGGTCGCGTGCTGTCGAAGGCGCAGATCCTCGAGCACGTGTGGAACTACGACTTCGCCGGTGAAGCGAACGTCGTGGAGACGTACGTGAGCTACTTGCGCAAGAAGATCGACACGTTCGCTCCTCCGCTCATCCAAACGGTTCGCGGCGTCGGCTACAGCCTCAGGCTTCCACGCACATGAGGTCGATGTCGTTGCGAAGCCGTCTGCTGCTCGTGACGGTTTCGCTCGTCGCGCTCGGGCTCGTCGCCGCGAGCGCGGCGACCTATGCGTTGTTGCGATCGAATCTGATCGGTCGCGTGGACGAGCAGCTTCGCGCGGCGCGCCGCCAGGCCACACAGGCCTTGTTCCAGGGCGATCGCGGGTTCCCGCGCGGGCCGGGCGAGCCGCGCCTGCCGGGCGCCCGCGAGCTGCCGGTGACCTACGCGGTATTGCTCGACCGATCGGGCGACGTCGTCGCGACGCGGTCGTTCGGCTTCGGCTCGACGCAATCTCCGCCCGCGCTGCCGGCAGCGTGGCCCGGCTCGTCGACGTACGACGGCAACGAGCCGTCGATCATCTTCACATCTGGGTCGGAGGACGGCTCACTGCGGTATCGCGTGCTCGCGCAAGGATTTCAGAACGGGACCGTGGCCGTCGCGTATCCGCTCGCCGACGTCGACGAGACGTTGCGCGGGCTGCTCGTCGTGGAGGGGCTCGTGTCGGTTCTCGTGCTCGGCGCCGCCGCGGGCCTTGCGTTGTGGCTCGTGCGGCTCGGCTTCAAGCCGCTCGTACAGATGGAGCACGCCGCGGCGGACATCGCGGCAGGCGACCTGTCGCGTCGCGTCGAGCACGCGGGCGAGAACACCGAGATCGGACGGCTCGGGCGCGCGCTGAACGCGATGCTCGAAAAGATCGAAGCCGCGTTCTCGGAGCGGCGCGCGTCGGAGGAACGGCTGCGGCGCTTCGTCGCCGATGCGTCGCACGAGCTGCGCACGCCGCTCACCTCGATTCGCGGCTACGCAGAGCTGTTCCGTCACGGCGCGTCCGCGCGGCCGGAAGACCTCGCGACGTCGATGCGCCGCATCGAGGAGGAGTCTGCGCGCATGGGCCAGCTGGTCGAGGAGCTGCTGCTGCTCGCGCGCCTCGACCAGGGACGGCCGCTCGATCTCGTGCCGGTCGATCTCGCCACGATCGCGCGCGACGCCGTCGAGGATGCGCGCGTGATCCAGCCGGAGCGACCGATCGACTTCCTCGACGAGGGTCCATTGCCGATCCACGGCGACGAGGCGCGGTTGCGTCAAGTCGCGGCGAACTTGCTGTCGAACGCGCTGGTGCACACGCCGGTGGCGACGCCGGTGCACGTACGCGTGATGCGCCGCGGCGCCGATGCCGTGCTCGAAGTCGCGGACGAGGGTCCGGGCTTGAGCGCCGACGATGCGAGCAAGGTCTTCGATCGCTTCTTCCGCGTGGACGTCGCGCGCACGCACGAAAAAGCGAACGCGGGGCTCGGGTTGTCGATCGTCACCGCGATCGTGCAAGCGCACGGGGGCACGGTGGCGCTCGACGCCGCGCCGGGTCGTGGGGCGACGTTCGTCGTGCGCTTGCCGCGCGACGGCGCGACGCCCGCGGAACCGCACGTCGATTCACAGCAACCTCGCAGGATTTCGTAAGGAACCTCCAACCTGCGGGTGCGAACCTTGCACCGTGGCCCGGTACGCGGGCCGGGAAAGGAGAGCAGGCACATGACGGACCAGCCGGAAGTCATCGTCGAAGGAGGTGACCGGCGCAAGCGCATCCGCACCGGTATCGCGGCCGGCGTCATCGCCGGAGCGATCGCGGCCGCCATGTCGATCTTCACGAGCATGGGCGGCGCCACCGCACAAACCGCAACGCCCACCCCCAGCACCGCTCCGGGCGACGCCAAGCCGTTCGGCGGCAGCCGCCACGGTCCGGGTCGCGGCGGGCTCGGCATGGGAATCCATGGAGAGTTCGTGACGCGTGCGCCGGACGGCGGCTACCAGACCATCGCCACGCAGAAGGGCGAGGTCACGTCGGCGAGCGCGACCTCGATCACCGTGAAGAGCGAGGACGGGTTCAGCCGCACGTACCGGGTCGACGACAACACGCTCGTCAACGCCGGGAACGACGGCATCGCCGACGTGAAGACCGGCGACGACGTGAACGTGGTCGCCGTCGTCAGCGGCAGCACCGCCCGCGCGGTTCAGATCATGGATCGCACGAACATCCAGAATTCGCGCCGCAGCTGGATGCCGCCGCGCCCGAACGCCTCGCCGTCGTCATCGTCGAGCAGCGGCTGAGTCACCGACCCAACGGGAGGCGGGCGGACCCACCGCTCGCCTCCTCGCGTTTACACCGGCGTCGCCGCGTCCTCGAGTCCCCAGCGGCGACGCACGCGCACCTCGAGGACGCGGAAGATGAACGCGTCCACGATGATGCCGATGAAGAGGATGACGAGCATCGCGGCCAGCAAGCCTTCGGCGTCGGCGTTGTCGCGCGCGAATTGCAAGCGGTCGCCGATCGACGGCTGGTTGGCGATGATCTTGAGCAGCTCTCCCGCCATCAAGCTGCGCCACGCGAACGCCCAGCCTTGCTTCAGGCCGGCGACGAAGCCGG
>JBIOWR010000306.1:0-2199 GCA_044868775.1 Actinomycetota bacterium | reverse complement strand
GCGCAAGCGCAAGAACAAGATCGGAGATTCCTCGCGGGGATCGAGCCCCGCGACGACCACGAGCTTCGCGCTCTCGATGTCGGCGTAGGTCACCGGCTCCGCGGTCGCGAGCTGCGGCAGCACCGCGTCTTCCTCCGGCGTCCAGCGCCGCATCACGTGGTCGACGTTGTTGGTGCCGAGGACCGTGCGCGCGAAGCGCGACACCGCGTACGCGTCCTCGTCCGCGAGCCGCGGCCCGGCGAGCACCGCAGCGGCCTTTCCTTCCTGCGCGGTCGCGCCGATGCGCTCGGCGATGCGGCGCACGGCCTCCGCCCACGACACCGCGACGAACGAACCGTTCTTCTTGACGAGCGGTTCTTGCACGCGCTCGGGCCGCTGCACGTACGCGTGACCGAAGCGGCCCTTGTCGCAGCTCCACACCTCGTTCACGTCGGGGTTGTCGGCGGCCAGCACGCGCACGACCTCGCCGCGCCGCGTCTGCACGGTCACGTTGCATCCGCTCGAACAGTGGTTGCACACCGACGGCGTCGAGACCATGTCGAACGGCCGCGCGCGGAAGCGAAAGTCCGCGCTCGTCAGCGCGCCCACCGGACAAATCTGGATCACGTTGCCGGAGTACGGCGACTCGTACGGCTCGTCTTCGAAGATCGCCACCTGCTCCAGCGCGCCGCGCTCGAACAGCTCGATGAACGGGTCGCCGGAGACCTCCGACGCGAAGCGCGTGCAGCGCGCGCACAGCACGCACCGCTCGCGGTCGAGGTACACAAGCGGCGAGATCGGCACCGGTTTCTGGAACCTCCGCTTTCCTTCGATCATGCGGCTGCCGCCCGGCCCGTACGCGAGCGCTTGGTCTTGCAGCGGGCACTCGCCGCCCTTGTCGCACATGGGGCAGTCGAGCGGGTGGTTGATGAGCAACAGCTCCAGCACGCCCTTTTGCGCGTCGGCCGCGATCGTCGAGGTGAACTGCGTCTTGACCACCATGCCGTCGGCGACCGGCGTCGTGCACGACGTGAGCGGCTTGCGCTGGCCCTCGATCTCCACGAGGCATTGGCGGCACGCGCCGAGCGGTTCCAGGTATGGGTGATCGCAGAAGCGCGGCACGTACAAGCCGAGCTGCTCCGCCGCGCGAATCACGAGCGTGCCCGCCGGCACGGTCGTCGAGACGCCGTCGATCGTGAGCGTGACCTGCTTATCGCTCAAACGGGCACCCTTTCTGCGTGATGTGCGCGCGGTACTCGTCGGCGAAATACTTCACGCTCGACAGGATCGGCGACGTGGCGCCGTCGCCGAGCGCGCAGAACGAACGCCCGAGGATGTTGCCCGACACGCTCGTCAGCAACTTCAAATCTTCTTCGCGCCCGTCTCCTGCCTCGATGCGGCCGAGCACGCGCGACAGCCAGTAGCAGCCTTCGCGGCAGGGCGTGCACTTGCCGCACGACTCGTGCTCGTAGAACTTCGTGAAGCGATACGTCGCGCGCACGATGCACGCGTCCTCGGCGAGCACGATCATCGCGCCGGTGCCGAGCAGCGAGCCCGCGGCCGCGACCGATTCGAAGTCCATCGCGACGTCGTAGTAATCGGCGGTGAGGAACGGCGTCGACGAGCCGCCGGGCGTGAACGCCTTGAGCTTCTTTCCTCCCTTGATGCCGCCGCCGAGACCTTCGAGGATGTCGCGCGCCGTCGTGCCGAGCGGCACTTCGTAGTTGCCGGGCTTCTCGAGGTCGCCGGAGATGCAAAACACCTTCGTTCCCGGCGATTTCTCGGTGCCCCACTGCTTGTACCAGTCGGCGCCGTTGGCGATGATGTGCGGCACCGTCATCAACGTCTCGACGTTGTTGATCACCGTCGGCTGGTCGTACAAGCCGTTCGTGGCCGGGAACGGCGGTCGCAACCGCGGCTGCCCGCGCTTCCCTTCGAGCGACTCCAGCAGCGCGGTCTCCTCACCGCAGATGTACGCACCGGCGCCGCGATGCAGGATCAAGTCCAGCGAGTAATCCGATCCGGCGACGCGCTTGCCGAGGAACCCCTTGTCGTACGCTTCGGCGATCGCGCGCTCGAGCTGCCGCGCGGGATACGCGAACTCGCCCCGGCAGTAGATGAACGCATGGCTCGCCTCGATCGCGTACGCCGCGATCGCCATGCCTTCGATCAGCTGGTGCGGATCGCGCTCGAGCAGCTCGCGGTCCTTGAACGTGCCGG
>JBIOWR010000305.1:0-4907 GCA_044868775.1 Actinomycetota bacterium | reverse complement strand
CCGTACGGGACTCCGATCGTCGCCGTGCTCGGCGGAACGATCTCCCAAGTCGTGTACGGCGGATGGATGGGGCTCGGGATCATCCTGCGCGACGCAGCCGGCAACGAGTGGTGGTACGCGCACATCTCCGCTTCGTACGTCCGCTCCGGCGAGCACGTGAACGCCGGGGAGACGATCGGCCGCGTCGGCTGCTCCGGGTACTGCTCGGGGCCGCACCTCCACTTCGAGTACCACCCCGGCGGCGGCGGGCCGACCAACCCGCACCGCATCCTCAGCCGCGCCTGCTGACGGCGTTGCGCGTCGTCCTCGCGCTCGTTTTTTCCGTAGCCCTTCTTGCGCCTCCCGCGTTCGCGCAGACCGCGTCGGTGTCGATCTCTCCCGAGGGCGTCGTGCCGCCCGTGCTCGTCGTGCCACCCGGCACCACGGTCACGTGGCAGAACGACGACGGCACGCCGCATCGCCTCGTCGGCGAAGGATTCGATACCGGCGTGATGCAGCCGTTCGACACCTTCTCGTTCACGTTCCCGGCGATCGGCGATCTTGCGTACGGCGACGCTTTGCATCGCGACGATGCGCGCTTTCGCGGGCGCGTGGTGGTGCGGGCAGGCGCGGTGCCTCCACCGGAAGCGGGTTCCGACGCCGGCTCGGGCGGCGGCACGCGTGTCGGCACATTCATCGGCGCCGGCGGTGCGGGCGGCCCGGGAACGCCGCTTTCATCCGGTCTCGTCACCGCGTTGGTCATCGGAGTGCCGCTGGCGTTGGTCCTGGTATCCGCGCTCGCGCTCCGGCGCACGGCGCGTTCAAGCCCTCGCGAGTTTGGGTCGAATGAACTAGGGCCGGACACGTGAGGAGGATGAGGTGGCACGTTCGTCGTCGCGAGCCCGCCGGGGCGGAGCCGTGCTCGGGTTCTTTCGTGGGTTCTTCCTGGCCGCCCTCGCGCTGGTCTCCCCCGCGTTGATCTTCGTCGGGCTGACGATGTTCACGGTCGGCGTGGGCCTGTGGCCGATCGGGCTTTCCCTGGCCGGAGCGCTCGGGCTCGGGGTGTTCATGCCGGCGATGGCGAGCATGCGCGAGGAGTCGCGCTGGAGTCGCATGAACGCCACCCCCTCGCAGCGTTGCGCGCATTGCAAGGAGGCGATCGGGCCGACCGCGTTCATCCGCGCGCCCGCACCGCTCAAGGGCGTGATCCACGCCCGCTGCTATTCCAAGGCGTTCGTCCGGCAGCAGCCGGCGTAGGCTCCGGCGCGGGCCCTTCTCTCCGCGGCCCGTGCTCACCCAGTGAACTCACCAATGCACATGGAGCCCATTTCTTGAACCCGCGTCGCCGCGGCGTCGGGTTCCCCCGCAGATTTCGATTCGTCCCGTAGTCCCGGGACGCGTGTCCCTGGCCCGAAAGAACCGGAAACAACTACTCCGCCGGGGCGTATCCAAAACCACGCGATACGCGTTACATGAGCACCATGCGTAAAGCGTTCGCAGTCTTGGCGATCCTCACAGCGGCAACGTTCTTCGTCGCGCACGGCGCATCGGCGTCGCGCTCGGCGGCTCCGGCAGCGGCGGGAACCGCGGCATCGGCGGTCAGCGTGGCGCAGGGGCTGAGCCTCCCCATCGACCGCGTCGGCGCATTCAAGTACCAGCTCGGCACCGCGCCCGGCCTCACCATCGCGACCGCGACGGCCACCTCCGGGTTCGGCGTGCAGGGCGGGACCGTGGAGTTCCTCTCGCCTCCGCGCACGGTGCTCACCGACACGCCCGCGGGCCTCGTCGTCGGCGTCGTGTTCAACGTCGCGAGCGTGAGTGGATCGCCGTCGCTGGTCGTGCACGGCGCGACGGTCACGCCCCGCTAAGCGGTTTCGCTCACGTCTTTTGGTGCGTTCCCGCTCCGGCGAACGCCGCCGTCAATCCCAGCCCGATGTAGGTCGACGCCGTGAGGTAGTGCTGCACCTTGTGTCGCTTCCTCAACCAATCCCCCGCGCTGCCGGCTACGAGCGCGTACGTCCCGTCGGTGCACAACGCCATCACGCCGAAGATCACGCCGAGCAACAACAACGTCTCCGGATGACGTCCGCCGTCCGCCGGGACGAACTGCGGAAGAAACGCGAGGAAGAACAGCGCCGTCTTCGGGTTGAGCACGTTGACGACGAGCGCCTCCACGAACAGCTTCCGTAGCGCGCGCGTCTTCGTTGCTCTCGCCGCGATCTCGTGATCGTTTCCTTTCATCAGCTTTCGCACGCCGAGGAACACGAGGTATCCGGCGCCCGCGTACCGCACCGCCGCGAACGCTATCGCCGACGACGCGACGATCGCGCTCAAGCCCACGACCGCCGCCAGGACGTGGATGAAGATGCCGGCGTTCACGCCGAGCGCCGAGACCAGCCCCGCCTTGCGTCCTTGCTCGATGCTGCGCGCGACGATGAACGTCACGGCCGGTCCCGGCGTGATCAGCAACACGAACGCAGCCGCGCAGAACGCAGCGAGCGCGCTTGCCTCCGGCATGCTCCCCTCCTGGGGCGAGCGGAAAAGCAATTGTGCCCTCGCGGTGCTTGTTCCGCCCGATCTTTTCGCATGCCGCTCTCCGCGCACCCGGGCTTATCCAAACGGACAACGAGGCGCCCCTTTGCCTTCCTCCCCGAATCGCTTCGCGAAAAGAAAAAACGCGACATCTCGGGTTCGGCGGCGTAACGACCGGTGGTTCGGTTTCTGTTCCGAGACGCGCGAGGTGGCGTATGTCTGTGTTCGCTCCCAACAAACCGCGACGTCGCCGCGCAGAGAACGCCGCTGCGCCGCTCGTCGAGATCAGTGGTCGCAAGCATGTGTACGACGCGCTTTGGGTTCTCGCGAAGCGCGTGGTCGAGCTCGAGGAGACGTCTCCGACGACGCGGCGCGGAAGGCACAGGCAGCGGCGAATTCTCCTCGGTGACGTGACGCTCGTCGGCGTCCTGCTGCTGAGCGCGTTCGCAGCCGGCGCGGTGTACGAGCGCATCCGGACACCGGAACCGCCCGAGCTCGTCGCGTTCGCGACACCCGAGAAATGCGCCACACTGCAGGAGACCACGCGTGCGCAAGGCTCCTCTGTCTCGGCGATGGCCGACCTGTACTCGACCGCCGCCGCCGATGCCCTATTCGGCAACAAGGAAACCGCATCCACGAAGTTGGCGCGAGGACGCGCCACCCAATCTGCGGCCGAACGACAGAGCCGTCAGCTCGGCGATGCCATCAAGAGCTGCCTCACGATCCTCGAGGGTTACGAGCTCCGACAACAAGAACTCGTTCGACGACTTGAGCGCCGGTAGGAGGCGGCGCGAGCGAAACCGGCCGCACTCGTAGAGGGGAAAGCAATGGCAAAGAGACTCGTGGCGGTAATCGCAACGGTATTCGCAATCACCGTCTTCCTTCCGGGCATGGCGTTCAGCAGCCATAGCGGAGATAGGGATTGCGGCGACTTCGCGACACAACCGGAAGCGCAGGCGCACATGAACGCGCATCCCGGCGACCCCGACGGGCTCGACGGCGACAACGACGGCATCGCTTGCGAAAGCCTTCCGGGCGGTACCGGGCTCGCACGAACCGGATCTGTCGAGCGCCAGACGTTGCTCATCGCACAGCCGGGCTTCGGTTTCGTGGCGCTCGGAGCCGGGCTCGTTCTCGTGAATCGCCTGCACCGCCGCGCGCGGCGCTGACGCTTCTTGCTCGTCGTTGAAAACGAGACCCCGCCACCGCGGGGTCTCGTTTCGTACCCATACAACTGCGATCCGCGGCCCGTTCCGCCGCGCCATTTCTGGGCGGGGTTATCCTTGCGCTCGGTGCGGTCCGCGGGTGCCGGTCTCGTCGTCGCCACGAGCACGTGGGAGGCGCTGTCTGCGATCGGCTCGTTTGCCGCCGCCGCGGCGGCGCTCGTCATCGCTGCCGGGCCGGCGTTCCTACGGCGTCTGCGCAGGCCGGAGTTGCGGCCCGAGCTCTCGAACGGCGAGCCACACGTGCGTCTGGACGACTTCGAGGATCGCCCACCCGCGCACTACTTGCGTCTCGCCGTGCACAACGTAGGGCGATCCGAAGCGCGCCGCGTGCGCGTCACGCTCAAGGATTGGTTCGTGCACGACCCGGCGCCCGGCGTCGCGGAGTGGATGCGGTACGACACCGATCCTGCGGCGCTCCACTGGGTCAGCATGCCCGCGGCGCGCGAACCCCGCGCTCGCATGTCCGGCGGGTACTCCGTTCCCGGAGACGACGCGGCGTGGAATCAGGTCGTCTCGCGCGCCACGCCGCCCGAGGTCAACCTCCCACCCGACTTGTTCGACCTCGTCGATCTCGTGCGGCTGCCGATCAATGAAGATCCGCTGCGCGTGGTGCTGGACGAAGATCGCTGGCGCGGCTTCGAGCACCAAGCGCACGCGACCGAGACGGCGTTCATGCTCACCGTCATGATCACGTCCGACAATGCGCCCGGCGTGACGACCACCATCGGCTTCCGTGTCGAGGGCAACCGCTTCGCCCACGTCGGCTTCGCCACTCCGCCCCGCGAATGGCGCACCTTCACACGCCCGTCGCGCGGCTGACGCTTTGTGTACGCTCACCCACGATGGCGAGTGATCTCGAAGACCTTCGCTGGACGTGCGAGCGTTCGCTGAATTGGCACGGCAACCGAAGCGCGGCCGAGATGCTCGCGGAGGTTCCCACCGATCTCGGCGTCGATCGGTACGGCAAGGGCGGCGCGGTGGCGGCGCTCGAGGAAGAGATGTGCGCCGTGCTGGGCAAGCCCGCGGCGTTGTTCATGCCGAGCGGCACCATGGCGCAGCAAATTGCGATTCGTGTGCATGCCGACCGGCACGGGGTGCGGGCGTTTGCGTTCCACCCGACGGCGCATCTCGAGCTTCACGAAGACAAGGCGTATCAGCGCGTGCACGGGC
>JBIOWR010000304.1:0-16059 GCA_044868775.1 Actinomycetota bacterium | reverse complement strand
CCCCCCGCGGCGCGTGGGCGAGAACAGCACCACGCGCTCCGGATCCGCGCCGCCCGCAACGAGCGACACGAACCGGTCGATGAGCGACGAGGTCTTCCCGCTCCCCGGCCCGCCGGACAGCACCGCTCGCGCTTCGTTCGAGAGAAGCGCCACAGAGGTGGGCCGCACATCCGGCATGATCCGCATGCTAACGCGTGGGTGTGACACTCATGCCGGACGACGCGAGCTATGCTTCTCCCCCATGAGCTTCGACGAGATCCAGCGAAACCTCGTGCCGTTGTGGCGTTCGCTGACGTCGTTCAACGACGAAGACCAAACGATCGTCGTCGTGCCGTCGCTGTCCTTCTGGGTTCCGCCCGAGCTCGCAAGCTGGCTGCCCGCATACGAAGAGCGATACCTCTTCCTTCTCTTCCTGTTGCGGCAGCCCCGCGCGCGGATGATCTTCGTCACATCGCGGCCGCTCGAGGAAGCTATGATCGAGTACTACCTCTCGCTCATGCCCGGCGTGATCCCGGCGCACGCGCGCAAGCGACTCACGACACTCTCGCCGGATGACGGCGAGCCGGTCCCGCTCACGCGCAAGATCCTCGACCGCCCGCAACTCATCGACGACATCAAGCGAGCGATCCCCGACCCACACAGGGCGCACCTCGTTCCGTACATCACCTCGGAATTGGAGCGCGAGCTTGTCGAGCGGCTCGGGATCCCGATGTACGGTGCCGATCCCAAGTACACGCCGCTCGGCTCGAAGAGCGGCGGACGCAGATTGTTCGCGGAAGCCGGCGTGCCGCACCCCGACGGAGCGGAAGGGCTCCACACCGCCGACGACGTCGCGAACGCGATCCTCGATCTCAAGAAGAAGCGGCCGCAGCTGCGCCGCGTCGTCGTGAAGTGCGACGAGGGAATCGCCGGCTTCGGCAACGCGATCGCCGACGTGTCCGCGCTCCCGCACGATGCGACGCTGGAAGACGTCAAGCAGGCGCTCGCGCAAGACATGCACGTCCCGGAAGGAACCGTCGACGACTTCCTGCAGCGGTTCGGCAAGCAAGGCGGCATCGTCGAGGAGATGATCGACGGAGAGGAAGTGCGCAGCCCGAGCGTGCAGCTGCGCGGCACGCCGCTCGGCGCGCTCGAGATTCTCTCCACGCACGATCAATTGCTCGGCGGGCCGGAAGGACAGACGTACCTCGGCTGCCGCTTCCCCGCCGACCAAAGGTACGCGGCGGCCATCGCGCGCGAGGCGGAAAAGGTCGGACGCTTGCTCGTCGAACGCGGCGTCCTCGGACGCTTCGCGATGGACTTCGTCGTCGTCAAGGAGAAGGACGGCTCGTGGACGCCGTACGCGATCGAGCTGAACTTGCGCAAGGGCGGCACCACCCACCCGTATCTCACGCTCCAATTCCTCACCGACGGCACGTATTTCGCGGAGCAAGGTTGCTTCACGGCGCCGAGCGGCAAGGAGAAGTTCTTCGTCGCGAGCGATCACGTGTCGTCTCCCGCATACGCATCGTTGAGCTTCGACGACGTGTGCGACGTGCTGATGCAATCCGGGTTGCACTTCCATCACGGAAAGCAAACCGGGACCGTGCTGCACATGGTGCGCTCGCTCCAGTTCGGAAACCTCGGCGTGACCGCGGTGGGCGACTCGCACGAGGAAGCGGATCGCATCTACCGTCGCACCGTCGAAGCGCTCGACACCGCGGCCGCGGCACGCGCGACTGCGCCGTAGCCTCGGTCAGCCGAGCCGGTACGGCAAGCGATCCTCGATCGCCGACCACTGCCGTTTCGTGAGGCGGTGCGGGTTCGCGGCACGTGGCTGCCGCACGATCGACGCGTCGTGAAAGCGCGCGTCGGCGATCAGCTCGACCGCGAGGATCGGATCGTCGATGAGATCGATCTCCAGGTTCATCGGGACGTGGAACCGTTTCTTCCGCGCGTCGGCCGGGTTGCCCCAGAACTCGTCGGCTTCGAACGGGGCGAGGTACGGCACTCCGGTGACGCGCCCCGCCGCGTACACGCCGCGCGACGCGCGGTCGCCGGACATCCACAGCACCGCCGCGTCGCCCGGCGCGATCTCGTCGATGTAGCGCCGCGCCGACCAATCCCACTTCTTCAGCTCGCCGCGGCCGTGCTTCGCGAGGTAGTCGAAGACGCGCCAGTACGTCGGATTGCCTTGGAAGATCCAGTAGCTCATCGCCGCAAGCCTATGTGAGCGACGCAAGCGCGCGCGCGAGTCGCGCCGCTCTCATGCGATCCTCAGCGCCGGCCGATATGGTGTGCGAACGCAGCATGGCCGGGGCGAGAGGGAACCGAGGCAAGCGCGCGCGCATTCCGCTCGTGCTGATCGCCGCCGTTCTCTCCACGATGACGAGCGGCATTGCACACGCGCTGGACACGACACCACCGACGTTGACGATCACCGCCACCGGAGTGCTCAACGCTGCGCAACGCATCGTGTTCAACGAACCCGTCACCGGCGCGAACGCAAGCAACGTCGTGCTGCAGCTGAAGGATGGTCCCGCCGGCAACCTTCCGGTGTCGATCCGCTGCAAGAGCGGCGGCGGCTCGATCGTCTCGTGCAACGGTGCGTCGACGCGAATCGTCGAGATGACGCCGAGTCCCGCGCTCGTCGCCGGACAGTCGTATCGCATCATCGTGAACCCGAGCGGCGCCCTGCCCGTCACCGATACCTCCGGAAATCCGGCACCGACGTCCACCAAGCCGTTCCTCGCGTCGGTGATCGAGGAGGAAACGAGCGCCGGAGCGACGTACGACTGGGGCTCGTTCCCCGACTCGCGCGCGATCGGCGGACGCTACAAGGCGGAGCGATCGGGCGGCGCAGCAGCGACGTATCGATTCGCCGGCACGTCCGCGACGTGGATCACCAAGCTCGGACCCGACCAAGGCACGGCGACGATCGTGCTGGACGGACGCACGCTCGGCACCGTCGACGACTACAGCCCGACGGTGAGGTTCGGCGTGGCGCGCACGTGGCGAGGCCTGGCGAGCGGCGTTCACACCTTGCAGATCGTGGTGCGCGCGAAGAAGTCGCCGGCATCGAGCGCGGCGTGGATCGTCGTGGACGCGTTCCGAACCGGTCTCGGCCCGTACGAGGACGGAACGTACGCATGGCGAACCGTCGCGAGCGGCGCGGCGTACGGCGGACGGTTCGCGCACAGCTCGGCGGTACGCGCGCAGGTGACGTTCACGTTCCGCGGAGGCGGCGTCGACTGGTTCACCGTCACGGGTCCGTACGAAGGCAAGGCCCTCGTGTACGTCGACGGCAAGCTCGCGCGCGCGTTCGACAACTACGCTCCGGCAACGACGTATCGCGTACGGCGCACCATCGCGAACCTCACCGACGCCGTGCACTCGGTGATGATCGTCGCGACCGGAACCAAGAACCCGGCGTCGCGCGGCACGAGCGTCGTCGTGGACCGATGGGTGCTCAAGGCATCGCCGGTCGTGTTCCGCAAGCTCGGCGCGTGGGTGGACCTGTTCGACTACAACGCGTCCACGAGCGACGTCACGATCCAGGGCTACGTCGACGACATGAAAGCGCGCGGCGTGCGCACGGTGTACCTGCAGACCGGACGCTGGAACACCGACGCGATCGAATACCCGACGCAAGCCGCGCAGTGGATCCAGCGCACGCACGCGGCCGGCATGAAGATCGTCGGCTGGTATCTCCCCGCGTACAGCGAGTACCTCGCCGCCGACGTGACGAAGACCGCGGCGATCGCTTCGTTCGCCGCGGGCAACCAGCGGTTCGACGGGCTGGGCATCGACATCGAGTACCGGGTCAAGACCGACAGCAGGACGGAGTTCTTCAACGGCATCTCGTCACACCTCGCGCAGGTGCGCTCGCGCGTCGGGCTGGTGTTCCCCATCGCGTCGATCACCTTCTCGCCCCAGGACATGGACCGGTGGCACGCCGGCTGGGACGGGTTCCCGTGGGGCTCGGTCGCGCTGTACTCCAACGCCGTTCTCCCGATGAACTACTGGTCGGTGAGCAGCAACCGCACGCTGTGCTCGGGCGGCAACGCCAACTACTGCCCCTACGGGTTCACGAAGCAAAACGTTCTGCGCACGCGCGCCGCGACCGGCTTGCCGGTGCATCCGATTGGAGGCGTTGCCAACTCGATCACCAACGCGGAGGTCGCTGCGTACGTGCAAGCGGCAAAGGACACGTCCGCGTACGGCGGGAGCTTGTACGACTACACGACGCAAGCGGCGCACCCGAGCTACTGGACGCCGCTCGCAGGGCTGAACGCGCTGTAAGGGACGCCTTACGGCAGGCGGATCACGACGCGCGGATAGTCCACCGACATCGGCTCCGAGACGACTCCGGGAGTGAGCCACAACGCGGCCTTGACCGCGGCCTCCCATTTGCAGGTCTCGACGGCGACATCGCGAAGACGGCGCTGCTCGCGACGCGCTTCACGGCGCTTCCGAGTGATCATTGCTGATGCCCTCCCAGGCATGTGTTGCGGAGCGGACCTCCCACGGAACCGCTCGTTGCAGGTCAGTGTAAGAGTCAGACGCAACCACGTGAAGGACCGCAAACCGCCGCGATTGCGGAAGCGTTCACAAACGTGACCCGCAACTCTCTCCCGCAATTCGGTACGACCGGACAAATCTAACGTGGATGATACGGCTGGAGCGCGCCCGCCGGGACCACGCCGAGGCGCCCGGCCTGGAAGTCCTCGTACGCCTGGACGAGCTGGTCGCGGGTGTTCATCACGAACGGTCTGTACGCGGCGACGGGCTCGCGGATCGGCCGCCCGCCGAGCACCAGCACCTCGAGGTTCGGGAAGCGGCTCTGTTGCGCTTCGTCCGCCGCGACCGTGATCTGCTCGCCGGGACCGAGCACCGCGAGCTGCCCGAACCCGATCGGTTGACGGCTCGCGCCGACCGAACCAGACCCGGCGAGCACGTACACGAGCGCGTTGAAGTCCTCGTGCCATGGCAGCACCAGCGTCGCGCCCGGTGAGATCGTCGCGTGCACGAACGCGATCGGTGTGTGCGTCGCGCCCGGACCGGCGTGACCGTCCACGTCGCCGGCCACCACGCGCACGAGCGCGCCGCCGTCGTGCGACGACAGCAACGTCACGTGCTCGCCTTCGAGCGATTGGTAGCGCGGCGGCACGAACTTGTCCGCGCTCGGCAGGTTCACCCACAGCTGGATGCCGTGGAACAGGCCGCCGCTGATGACCAATTCCTCCGGCGGGGTCTCGATGTGGAGGATGCCGGAGCCGGCCGTCATCCATTACGTCGCGCCGTCGGTGATCACGCCGCCGCCGCCGTGCGAGTCCTGGTGCTGGAAGGTCCCGTCGATCATGTACGTGACGGTCTCGAAGCCGCGGTGCGGGTGCCACGCCGTTCCTTTCGGCTCGCCCGGCGCGTAGTCGACCTCTCCCATCTGATCCATGTGCACGAACGGATCGAGGTCGGCGAGCGTCACGCCGGCGAACGCGCGGCGCACCGGGAAGCCCTCGCCCTCGAAGCCACCGGGCGCGGTCGTGATCGAGCGCACCGGGCGATCGATCGCGCCGGCGCTCGGAACGATGCGCGGAAGCGTCAGGACGTCGCGGGTCACGGCTGGCATGTCGGGGCTCCTCTTCGTCGGCCACAGCATGACAACGCGGCGACGGGTCGCGCTATTTCCTCGCAGGCGCGGGCTCGCTTTCCTTCCTTCCGCGGACCTACACTCGCGCCGTGATCGACGAGAACCGCTTGCTCATGCAACGCTACTGCCTCGCGTGGCAAGCGAACGACTACGCGACCGTCACGGACTTCTGGGCGGACGACATCGTCGTGCACATTCCCGGCCGCAACCCGTTCTCCGGCGAGTTCCACGGAAAGAAAGAGGCGCTCGACTTGAGCGTGCGGCTGCAGAAAGCCGCGCCGCGACACCCCATCGAGATCCACGACTGGCTCGTCAGCGACCAGCACGGCGTGGTGCTCACGACCGAGCGTGCGCAGCGCGGTGGCGAGATGCTCGAGACGCCGCGCATCTACGTCTTCCACTTGAAGGACGGCAAGGTCGTCGAGCTGTGGATCTATCACGACGAGTACGCCGTGGATGCGTTCTATTCGTGAACCTGGAGCTTGCGCTTGAGCGCAACCCGCGTGCCTCTCACGTCGCTTCGCACCTCGACGTCGTCCATGAACTGCCGCATGAGCGAAAGGCCGCGGCCGCCGTCGGTCTCGTCCGGCGATAGCGGCGATCGCCACGTTCCGAAGTCGCGCACGACGAGCTCCACGACGCCGTCGTTGATGCTGGCGGACACCTCGACGTCGCCTCCCTCGGGACCGTATGCGTGCCGAACCGCGTTGGTGAACGCCTCGCCGAACGCGACCGAGATCTCATAGGCCTCGTCCGGAGCAGCGGCGTTGTCGGTGAGCCACCGCCCCACCACGTGACGCACGTCGGGAACGCTCGGCGCGATCGCGGGTCGCCGCACGTGCAAGTCCGTCCCCGCAAGCGACGCGAGCCGCATCGCGAGCAACGCCACGTCGTCGGCGAGCGTGTCGCTCACGAGCGATTGCAGCACGTGGTCGCAGAGCGATTCGAGATCGCCCGGCTCCTCCAGCGACACGCGGCGCAGGTCTTCCAGACCGAGGTCGATCGCCCTGCCGCGCTCCTCCACCAGACCGTCGGTGTACAGCAGGAGCGTGGAGCCTGCCGGCACGGCGTACACCCCTTCGTCGAACGCGATGTGCGGCGAGACGCCGATCGGCGGCGCGAGCCCCTCGTCGAGATACGCAACCGCCTCGGTGCTCAACAGCAACGGCGGCGGATGACCCGCGTTCGCGAACCGTAGCTCGCACAGATCGACGTCGAACTGCGCGTACAGCACCGTCGACATCACGCCCGGTTGCAGCTCCAGCAACAGCTGGTTCAGCCGGCGCATCGCCTCGGCCGGCGCGAGCTCGTCGAGCGCGTATGCGCGCAGCGCCATGCGAATCTGACCCATCGCCGCCGCGGCGGGGATGCCGTGCCCGGCGACGTCGCCGATCACGAGCCCGAGCCTCCCGCGCGGCAGCGGGATCACGTCGTACCAATCTCCGCCGACCTCGGTGCGCGTGCTCGCCGGCAGGTAGCGCGCCGCAAGCAGCACGCCGGGCATCTCCACGAGCTCGTCCGGCAGCAAGCTTCGCTGCAACGTCACCGCGATGCTGTGCTCGCGCTCGTACAAGCGTGTCTGCGCCTCGCGCTCCGCCTCGACCAGCTGCTGGCGCTCGCGCTCGATGCGCAAGCGCTCGGCGACGGCCGCGGCGAAGAAGAAGGTCGTGAACGCAACGGCGGCGTTGAACGACTGGAGCACGACCATGCGCACGAGCAAGCTCTCGGTGGCGAACGGTCCCCAGGAGTTGGCCGCCCCGACCACCGCGGTGGTCGCCGCGATCAGCCCGGCCGGCGCCGCAAGGTGTTGCTGGAACCGCCATGCGATCCACGCGAGGACCGGCAGCACGAGGTAGAGCATCGGCTCCCCCGACCGCAACGGAATCGCGAGCGCGGCGCCGAGGAGCGCGAGGAGGAACATCGCCTCGGCGATGCGTCGCAGGCGCACCATCTCGCGCGGCACCGCACGCAGCGACCACAGGAACGGCGCGACCACCAGCACGCCCATCGCATCGCCGGTCCACCACACCGACCACGTTTCCAGGTACCGATCGCGCGCCACCGCGTCGGACAGCACGAGCGCCGTGGTGCCGACGGTGGCGCTCACGAGCATGCTCAGCAACGCCGCGAGGAACACGATCGCGAGCGCGTCCTTCACGCGTTCCAGCGCGGGCCGGAAGCCCACCGCTTCGAGCAACGTGGCGGCGACGAGCGGCGCGAGCGTGTTGCCGGCGGCGATCGTCGCGGCGACGCCCGCGTTGGGGCTGATCGGCAGGTTGACCGCGAACGCGGCGACCGCGATCGCCGGCCACATCCTCCGGCCGGAACCGATGAGCGCGAACACGGCGAGCCCGGTCGGCGGCCACAGCGGCGTGACGCTCTCCCCGACGAGCGACAGCCGCAACCCGAGCCGCGCGACGACGTAGTACGCAACCGCGATCGCAACGAGGCGCGCGGGATACGCCCAACGTTTCACCGGCTGCGCGACCTGGACCATAGGTGAGCGCAAGACTAGCGCGTGCCGTCGCGGCCGCGACCGCGCGGCGCGGCGCGTAATCCGGAGCGTTCCCTATGTAGAAGTGCGCGCCGCCGGCAATCCCGAGGCCTCTCCCGCGGGTCGCGGTTAGGATCGGCCTCCATGAGCCGCGTTCTCGTGGAGAAGGCCGATGCGCTCCGCGCGTTGCACCACCGGCCGGAGCCGCTCGTGCTGCCCAACGCCTGGGATGTGGCGAGCGCGCGCACGTTTGCCGAGGCAGGCTTTCCCGCCATCGCGACGACGAGCGGAGGCGTGGCGTCTTCGCTGGGATACCCCGACGGGGAGGCGATCCCGGCCGACGTGATGCTCGCGGCGGTGGCGCGCATCGCCGCGGCGGTGGACGTGCCGGTCACCGCCGACCTCGAGGCGGGCTACGGGATGTCGCCGGAGGAATTGGTCAATGCGTTGCTCGCGACCGGAGCGGTCGGCATGAACCACGAGGACACCATGCACGATCGCGGTGGTGCGTTGCGCCCGGTGTCGGAGCAAGCCGGCAAGATCGCCGCTTTGAAAGAAGCGGGAAGGCGCCGCGGTGTCGACCTCGTCCTCAACGCGCGCGTCGACGTGTACCTGCGGGCCGGCGTCGCCGCGCCGGATGCCGTGCTGAGCGAGGCGGTCGGGCGCGGCGTCGCCTACACCACCGCGGGCGCCGACAGCGTCTTCCCGATCTTCGTGCGAGCGCTCGACCATATCGAAACGCTGGCGCGAGAAGTGCGCGCTCCGCTGAACGTCTTCGCTCTGAAGGGCATGCCGTCGATCCAACGTCTCGGCGAGATGGGAGTGAAACGCATCTCGTTCGGCTCGGGCTTGATGCGTGTCGCGCTCTCTGCTTCGCGTGATGCGGCGGAAGGTTTGCGCGCGGGGCGCTACCCCTGGGACTAGCGTTTCTTGTAGTGCACTCGTCCGAGTCGCGCCCGCCACCGCGACGGCTACGTCAGCCGGTGAGTCGGTCCCACTCGTCTTCCAGCCGCGCGATGCGTTCCTTCGCGGCGGCGTAGGTGCGCATGAACGCCTGGATGTCGGGCTCGGTCGTGTAAAAGGACGGGTCCGCAAGCCGCTCCTCCATCGCACGCAGCTCGGTGTGCACGGCTTCGAGCCGGTCCTCCACGTTTCGCACCGCCTTGCGGTACGCGTTCGCGGCTTGCCGTTCGGCTGCGCTCGCGCGGCGCCGGTCTTTCGCGGTGTCTTGTCGTTCCCGTTGCTCGGGTGCCGGCGCCGGTTCGTCCGCGACCTTCTCCACGTACTCGTCGTACGGCATCTCGAACGTGCGTACGCGGCCGTCGCGCACCTCGGCGATCACGTCCGCGATCGCGCGGATGAGGTGCCGGTCGTGCGTGATGAGCACGAGCGCGCCGTCGTAATCCTCCAGCGCGTCTTCGAGCGCGTCGCGGCTCCAGATGTCGAGATGGTTGGTCGGCTCGTCGAGGCACAGAAAGTTGCGCGCGGACACCAGGATCTTGGCCATCGCGAGCCGCGAGCGCTCGCCGCCGCTCAACACCGCCACGCGCTTGTCGACGTCGTCTCCGGAGAACAAGAACCGGCCGAGCAGGTCGCGCCCTTTGATCACCATGCCGGGCGGCACCGCACTCGCGAGCTCCTCGATGACGCGCTTGCTCGGATCGAGCGCCTCGATCTGGTGTTGCGCGAAGTACCCGAGGTTCACGTTGTGCCCGATCTTGCGTTCGCCGGTGTTTGGTGCAAGGACGCCGGCGCACAGTTTGAGCAACGTCGACTTGCCGGCGCCGTTCGGGCCGACGAGCGCAACCTTCTGTCCCCGCTCCACGACGAAACGCAATCCGTCGTACACCGGACGATCGCCGTACGCGAACGCTACGTCGCTCAGCTCGATGACGACGCGCCCGGAGCGCGGCGCCGGTGGGAACTGCGCGCGCATCGCCTTGCGTTGCGTCTCGGGGACGTCGATCTCGTCCATGCGTTCGAGCAGCTTGATCTTCGACTGCACCTGGCGTGCCTTCGTCTTCTTGTAACGGAAGCGGTTGATGAAGACCTCCAGTTGCTCGACGCGCCGCTGCCGGTTCGCCGCTGCTGCGGCGGCTTGCCGCGCGCGCATCTCGCGCTGCTCAACGAAGCGCTCGTAGTTGCCGGTGTACGGGACGAGCTGACGCTCCTCGATCTCCGCCACGCGATTGGCGAAGCCGTTCATGAAGTCGCGGTCGTGGGAGATGAGCAGCACGGTGCCGTCGAACTCCTTGAGGAACCCTTCGAGCCAGCGCACCGATTCGAGGTCGAGGTGGTTGGTGGGCTCGTCGAGCAGCAGCGCGTCGGGCGCGCTCAGCAACAGCTTCGCGAGCGCGACGCGCATGAGCCAGCCGCCGCTGAGCGAGTCGGTCATCGCGTCGAGCTGATCGGGCGCGAAGCCGAGGCCGTTTGCGATCTCCCTCGCGCGCGCCTCTGCGGAGTAGCCTTCGAGCGCTTCGAATCGCTCTTGGAGGCGGGCGTACTCGGCGAGCAGCTTCGCACGCTCACCCTCATCGGTTGTTTTTCCAACCTCCTCCGCGAGGACCTCCAGCCGATGACCCTCGCGCATCGCCGGCGCGGCGCCGACGATCTCTTGGAGAATCGTGGTGCCGCGCAGCGCGTCGGTCTCCTGGCGCAGATACCCGAGCGTCGCGCCGCGCGTCACGTCGATCGAGCCGGCGTCGGGATCCTGCAGGCCCACGATCATCTCGAACAGCGTGGTCTTGCCCGACCCGTTCGGCCCGACGAGCGCCAGCCGGTCGCGCGCACCCACGGAAAGCGTCGCCCCCGCGAACAACTCGCGCGCGCCGAAGCCTTTTCGCAAACCCGAGATCGTGATCATGGCCGAACCAGGCTACCGGCCACCGCGCACGTCGTGTGCAGGTATCCGCGGCTTTGCATTAGCGGAATTCGCTCGGGAAGCGGCCGATTCGCTCAGCTTCTCGTAGGTTTCGGAGTGGCGCCCGCGACACATGGAGCAGCATCAGTGCTTCGAGCGTCCGCCATCGATCTGGCAATTGCGACCGATATGGGGTGCACACCAAAAGAACAAAATGCCTAGGCTCTTGATGGCTGGTCAGTCTGGTCTTCTGTCGACGCCGAGGCACTGGTGCTCGGTAAGGAGGTCGTTATGCACCGTGGTCGTTATGCGTTGCTCGCGCTGACCGTGCTCGCGTCATTGTCTATACTTCAACCGGCAAACGCGGACCCCAAAGGGGGTCTCGTCACTGCCCAATTCCACTGTCAGATCATAATGGCATTTCCCGCAGCCGTACCCCAGGCTCCGAAAACCAATTGCAATGGTGGAGCAAACGGAGCGATGACCGACGTCACCGGCAAGAATCCGGGCGCTTGGCGGTTTCAGAGCGACCGAGTTACGACCCTCACAAAAGGATTCGGCAACTTTCGAATGTACAACATCGTGTACTCGGACATCTGTGGGCCATTTGCTGGACTGCCGGTCGTTCCACCCGTGAGCACATGGAGTGGCCATCTCACGATTCAATCGCTACCTCGCGACGACGCCCCCCATCCTCTCGCTTACTTTCACGCGCAATTCGCGCTCACCCGGGTGAACGCTCAATTCATGGCCATTCTTACAAATCCTCACGCGCACAATGGGATCGCGATAAAGGGCCACAAGGGCGAGAAGGCGGGCGGTTTCGGGAATATCCAAGGCGTCATCACGTTCAAACCCCCTATCGGTAATTGCGCAGTCCCGAATCCCCAACAGGAAGTCGTCGTCGATGGCACCATCACCGCGATGCTTAACCTGACATAACCTGCCGGGCCGGCTAGTCCGCGAGCAACGGCGATAGCAGCGCGCCGACCCGGCGAACGGCGTCGGGGCCGGACAGCGGCATGTTGAAGATGAAGTAGTCGACGCCGGACTCGATGAGGCCTTCGACTTGGGCTACCAGCTCGTGCTCCTGGCCGATGTTGAGCGCGTTCACCGGGCGGCCTGCCGCGGCCACCATGGTGCGCACTTGCTCGGTGTGCTCGGGCGAGTCGGTGAGCACGAGCGTCGCGAGGCGCGAGACTGTGATCGACGACGGATCGCGGCCGGCTTCGGCACAATGCTTGCGCAACACGTTTACCTTGTGGCGCACGTCCTCGGGCGAGCCGAAGATGTTGCACATGTCCGCGTGTTGCGCGACGAGCTTGAGCGTGCGTCGCTCGCCTCCGCCGCCGATCATGATGGGCGGACCGCCGGGCGTCACGGGGCGCGGGATGTTCCGCAACGACGCGACGCGGTAGTAGCGGCCTTCGAACGACGCCTCCTCCTCGGTGAACATGAGGCGGCAGATGCGCACGGCCTCCTCGAGCCGGTCCATGCGCTCGCTCACCGGTGGGAAGTCGAACCCGAACGCTTCGTGCTCGACGTCGTGCCATGCGGCTCCGATCCCGCAGATCGCGCGGCCGCGCGAGATGACGTCGAGCGTGGTCACCGCTTTCGCGAGCAGCGCCGGGTTGCGGTAGGTCACGCCGGTGACCAGCGTCCCGAGACGCACGCGCGTCGTGAGCGCCGCGACCGCGCCGAGCGTGGTGTAGCCTTCGAGCATCGGCTGCTCCCGGCCGCCGAGCATGGGTAGCTGGTAGAAGTGGTCCATCACCCAGACGGAGTCGAAGCCCGCGTCTTCGGCGGCGCGCGCGAGATCGGCTACCTTGCCGAACAGCTCGGCGTCGGAAACGCCGAACGAGAAGTTCGGGATTTGCAGGCCGAGCCTGGTCATGAGGACCGGCAGCCTACCAAGCAGCCTTGATGCGCCTCGCTTTTTGGGCCACTCGCCTTTTTGACAAACCGACCAGTCGGTACGTAGGGTCGGCGGCCGTGGCGAACCGACAGGAGAAGGTTGGCCGCCGCCGGGGCGCGCTCGGGAGCCGCCGGTCGGCGACGTTGGTCGCGTCCGCACCGGCGAGGCGCGAGACCGACCGGCGCGGCGAGCAGACGCGGCGGCACATCCTCGCGGTCGCGGCGCGCATGTTCGCGGAGTGCGGGTACGCCGGCACCTCGCTGAACGAGATCGTGCGCGAGACCGGGCTGACCAAGGGCGCGTTCTACTTCCACTTCGCTTCGAAGGAAGCGCTCGCGCTCGCCGTGTTCCACGACATGCAAGAGCGCATGACCGAACGACTGCTCCACACCGCAGATGGTGAAGAACGAGCGCTCGATCAGATGATCGCCATGCTGCGCCACCGGTGCACGATGCTCGAACAGGAACGCTCGTTTCGATCGATGGGGAAGCTGTGCGGCGAGCTCGGCCGCCAGCCACAACTCAGCGAAGACATGCAGCAGATGCTGCACGTGCCCATCCAGCTCATGACCGAGCACATCCAGCAAGCACAAGCACAAGGCGACGTGCGCGGTGATCTCGACGCGCACGCGCTCGCGGAGATATGCATGGCCGCGATCATCGGCATGGATCAGATGTCGGACACGCTTTCGGGAGGAACCGACTTGCGGCGACGCGCGGAGGACTACTTGACGTTCTTCCTCCACGCGGTCACGCCGCGATAGGGGGACGACGGGATGCAACCGATCAACAAGGGATACTCGCGCTTGTACCGCGTCGGGCTGTTCGCGTTCCGGCGGCGCTGGCTCGTCATCGCGTTGTGGATCGTGGCGTTCGTCGCCGCTGGGCCGGCACTCGGCAAGCTCAACGATCGCCTCTCACAAGGCGGCTTCGAGGTTCCCGGGTCGGAGTCCAATCGCGTGCACCAGACGATCGAAGCGCAATTCCAGGGACAGTTCGACATCACCGATCTCGTCGTGATCACGACCGATCGCACAGCGCAGGATCCCGCCGTGCGCGCCGCGGTTGCCAAGATTCGCGCCGCGGTGACAACCGGTCCCGGGGTGGCGGCCGTCGGCGATCCCTACGCATCGCCGCAGCAGTCGATCTCCGCGGATCAAAAGGTGATCACGATGGTGGTCGGCCTCACCGACGACCAGGACGAAGCGTTGCGTCACAACGAGGAGATGGAATCGCTCGTCACCGGCGCGGCCAAGGGCTCGCCGGTGCGCGCGCTCCTCACCGGCGCGCCGCCGTTCTACAAGGCGTTCCAGGACACGACGATCCACGACTTGGAGCGTGCGGAGAAGATCGCGCTTCCGATCACGCTCGTCATCTTGCTCGTTGCGTTCGGCACGTTCGTGGCCGCGGGTGTTCCGCTCGTTCTCGCATTGCTCGCGCTCGCCGTGTCGTTCGGCGTCATCTCGTTGCTCGCAACGCAAGTGCTCGTGAGCTCCTTCGCGCAGAACATCGCGTCGATGATCGGCATCGGCGTCGGTATCGACTACACGTTGTTCGTGCTGACGCGCTATCGGGAGGAGTTCCGCCGCGGGCTCAGCCGCAGTGAGGCCGTGGCCCAAGCGATGGCGACGAGTGGCAAGGCGGTCTTGGTGTCTGCGCTCACCGTCGTGGTCGCGCTCGCAGGCACGTTGCTCGTGCGCATCGCTGCGTTCCAATCGATGGGCTTCTCGTCGATGATCGCGGTGTTCGTCGCCGGCGCCGCCGCGCTCACGTTGCTGCCGGCGCTGCTCGGCGTGATCGGCAAGCGCATCGACGCGTTCCGCGTTCGCCCGCAGCGAAGTGGCGAGGTGTCCGGGCTGTGGCACCGCTGGGCGATGATCGTGATGCGCCGGCCGTGGTTTGCGCTCATTTCCATCGGAGTCTTGCTGCTGATCATCGCGTCGCCGGTGCGCAACCTCGAGCTGGGTTCGTCGGGACCGTCGATCCTCCCGCCCGACGCCGGACCGCGCGTCGCGGCCGAGATCGTCGGCAAAGCGTTCGGCGAAGGACAGGTTGCCCCCGCGCAGGTGCTGCTCACGCATCAGGCCGGCGTGCGGTCGCGCGAAGGCTTCACCGCCGTGCAGACGCTGGCGCAGCAGATCGCGAAGGACCCGGAGGTCGCGCGCGTGGACTCCATCGCGAGCCTCACTCCCCCGGGAACACCGGCGGAGATCGCGCTGCAAGCGCTCGACTCGCCACAGGCGGCGCCGTTCGTGTCGCGGCTCATCTCCAAGGACGGAAAGAACACACTGCTGGCAGCCGTCACGAAACACGGACCGCAATCGGCGGAGGCGCAAGCATTCGTCGAGCGTTTGCGCGCGGCGATTCCTCCGGGCACGAACGCGATCGTGGGCGGCGACGCCGGCCTCAACACCGACATCAACCACGAGGTGTCCTCGAAGCTGATTCCGGTGGTCGGCATGGTGATGTTGCTGTCGTTCCTCGTGCTGATGCTGTTCTTCCGTTCGGTGCTGCTGCCGCTCAAGGCGATCCTCATGAACCTCGCGGCGGTGCTCGCAACGTACGGCGCGCTGACGTACGTGTTCCAGTACGGACACTTCGAAGACCTCCTCGGGTTCAAGTCGGGGGGACACATCGAAGCGTTCCTGCCGCTGTTCCTGTTCTGCATCCTGTTCGGTTTGTCGATGGACTACGAGGTGTTCCTGCTCGCGCGCGTGCGTGAGGAGTACCTCAAGACACACGACAACACCGAAGCCGTGGGATGGGGGCTGGAGCACACCGCCGGCATCATCACCAGCGCGGCGCTGATCATGGTCACGGTCTTCGGCGCGTTCGTTGCGGCGTCGCTCGTGCCGATCAAGGCGATGGGCTTCGGCCTCGCGACCGCGGTGTTCCTCGACGCGTCGCTGATTCGCATCGTGCTCGTGCCGGCGACCATGCGGTTGATGGGCGACTGGAACTGGTGGATCCCCGGCTGGCTGGACCGCGTGCTGCCGACGATCGACGTCGAGGCCGAGTTCGAGGAG
Source organism: Actinomycetota bacterium (assembly GCA_044868775.1). Classification (GTDB taxonomy): domain Bacteria; phylum Actinomycetota; class AC-67; order AC-67; family AC-67; genus JBIOWR01. Next base: position 135 of record JBIOWR010000304.1, on the reverse strand, counting down.
CTCGAGGCCACGACCTCCACTGGGCGCGACACCGACCCCGACGAGATCGAGCCGGGCCTGGCCCCGGCGGGTCGCTGATCCCGACGACAGGCAAAGGAGAACGACGATGACGACGAGTCAGCAGCGTCCGGCCCG
>JBIOWR010000303.1:0-2229 GCA_044868775.1 Actinomycetota bacterium | reverse complement strand
GAGGCTCGACCCAAGTGCGTCCGAGGTCGCCGGCCAGAGCTTGATCAACGCCGTGTCGTTCGCACCGACGAGCGCCACCGGATACGCGGTGGGAGAGAACGGCACCGTGCTCAAGTACGCCGGCGGCACCTGGACGCGCGAGCCGCCGGCGCCGGCGTTCATCGAGGGTGGACAGGTGATCGACCTCGCTGCGGTCGCCGCGGTGAGCGCGGACGAGGCGTGGGCGACGAGCGGCTCCGGTTTCAAGGGAGTGCGGGTGTATCGCCGCGCCGGCGGCACGTGGACGTCGGTCCCGCCCGACGCCGACACCGATCACCGCATCTTCGCGGGACCGTTCCCCGCGACCGGCGCCAACGGGGGCGCGACGCAGACCGCGTACGCGGCGAGCGTCGCCGCGGATGCAACCGGCGCGTGGGTCGGCGGAGCGATCGTACCGGTGGACGCGCTGCACCCGACCGGCAACGACATCGCCGGCGAGCGTTCGCAGCCGTTCGTCATTCACTTCGATGCGCAGCAAGGAGCGCCCACGTCCTACTGTGCCGATCAGTACAGCCTCCGCCAGCAACCCGCCGGCAACGACGTCGATCGCACGCGGCTGTGCGCACGACCGTTCCCGCTGGCGGCGTACGACATCACGTCGATCGCGATCGCGAGCGGCGGTCACGTGTTCGCCGGCGGCCTGGGCTTGTTCCACTTCCGCTCGGGCGCATGGAACCGCGAGCCGGATTCGATCGGCTACATCGCGTCGCTGTCGCTCGCGAGCGCGACCGAAGGATGGGCCGCGACGACCGGCAACACCTACGGCGGCGGCGCTGCGGTTCACTCCAGCGAACCGATCCTCGGCCACTGGACGAGCAAGCCTGAGAAGGCGCGCGTCGCGCGCTGGCCGCAGCCGAACGAGCGCCCGCTGCACGGCGTCGCGATCTCGCCGCGCGGCGACGCCGTGCTCGCGGTGGGTGAACGCGGCGCGCTCGTCGAGTACGTGCCCGACGTTGGATGGGACACCGTTGCGAAGGTCGCCAATCGCAACCTCCACGCGGTCGTGTGGTCGGGCCCCGACGAGGCGTGGGCGGTGGGAGAGAACGGCGTGATCTTGCACCGCGAACGCGGGCGCTGGACCGCCGCGCCGGAATCGGAAGCGCTCACGAAGTCGTCGCTGTTCGGCGTCGCGTTCACGACTCCCGACGACGGGGTCGCGGTCGGCGTCGGCGGAACGATCCTGAAATACGACGGAACACGCTGGCGCACCTACGCGCAAAGCGGTGTCGTGACCGACGAGACGCTGTTCGCCGTCGCGATGCGTGGAGACGACGCGGTAGCGGTCGGCGGCGAGGCGACGATCATCGAGCGAACGGCCCGCGGCTGGCGGCGCGTCTCCGGCATCGACAAGATCCTGAGCCGTCCGCGCTTGCGCCTCCCGGACCTGTACGCGGTGACGATCACCGACGACGATCACGTGGTCGCCGGTGGTGAGCGAAGCGCGCTCGTCGCGCGCGCGCCGGGCGGCGCGTTCCAACCGTTGCACGCTCCGGTCGAAGGCGCGGTGCTCGCGCTCGCATCCGGGCGCTCCGAACGCGACGGCGCCGTCAAGCTCGTCGCGAGCGTGTCGCCCGACGACGTGAAGTTCCGCGAGGAGGACATCGGCGCGACGCGCTCCGCGCTGCTGTTCCTCGATCGTGGAGCGTGGCGCGACATCAGCTTGTCGCGCAGGCGAACGACCTATCCGCTGACCGAGATCGGCGCGTTCGACGATCCCGCGATCGCGATCGCGATGTCCCCCGACGGCGAGGCGGGTTGGGCCGTGGGCGGCTTCCCCGCCGACACGAACGACGACGACGGTCATTTGCGCACCGACGCGACGTCGTCGATCTATCGCTTCGACCTCGGCGGTGAAAGCGGTCCAGCGCCGCCGGCGCTCGAGCCCAGCCCCGACATCCCGCGCACCGGCATCAACGTCGCGGTGTTCGGCGACGTGTGGTGCGGGCGCGGCCTGTGCAGCTCGACGATGGGCGCGGGCACGCAAGCCGACGAGGTTGCGGTGCGCATCCAGCGCGAGATCGCGATGGCGGGCGCCTATCCCAACGGTCCGCCGTTCGCGCTGTTCACCGGAAGCGGCCGCGGCACCGGCGTGCCCGAGGAGCTGGGCGAGCTGAAGGCATACCTCCGCGGCTTCGCGACGCCGGTGTTCGGCGCGCTCGGCAGCCGCGACCTGTTCAGCGCGGTGGACAA
>JBIOWR010000302.1:0-4470 GCA_044868775.1 Actinomycetota bacterium | reverse complement strand
CCAGTGCGCGCACCTCGTCGACGTCGAGCACGCCGCGACGCCCGGGCAGCGCGCGGAACTGCACGCCCGAGAGCGCCGGCCCCGCGTTGAACTCGTACAGGATGACGTGCGCGCCTTCCTCCACGATCACGTTGTCGCCGTGGTGCGTGAGCGTGCGCAGCGCGACCTGGTTGCCCATCGAGCCCGAAGGGACGAACAACCCGGCTTCCTTGCCGAATCGCTCCGCCGCCATCTCTTGCAGGCGATTGATAGTGGGGTCTTCTCCGTACACGTCGTCGCCCACCTCGGCCGACGCCATCGCATGACGCATTGCGCGCGTCGGCGTGGTGACGGTGTCGGACCTGAGGTCGACGTAGCCGTTGATGCTCAACCGAAGAAGACCTCGGCCACCGCGTAGATCTGATCGTCGACGGTCTTGAGCGTGCCGACGGCTTCGGCGAGCGGCACTTGCACGATCTCGGTGCCGCGCAAGCCGACCATGACGCCGGACTTGCCTTCGTGCACCGCGTCGATCGCCGCGATGCCGAGGCGCGTGGCCAGCACACGGTCGAACGCGGTCGGCGTGCCTCCGCGCTGCACGTGGCCGAGAATCGTCACGCGCGTCTCGAAGCCGGTGCGCTTCTCGATCTCAGGTGCGAGCCGGTTGGCGATGCCCCCGAGCCGCACGTGGCCGAACGCGTCCACCTCGTCGGCTTGCACCTCCCACGTGCCTTCCTTCGGCATCGCTCCCTCGGCGACGACGACGATGGAGAACACGCGCCCGCGGTGGTGCCGCCGCACGATGTGCTCGCACACCTCGTCGAGGTCAAACGGGCGCTCCGGGATCAGGATGACGTCGGCGCCGGCCGCGATGCCCGCGTAGGTTGCGATCCATCCGGCGTGCCGGCCCATGATCTCCACGACCATCACGCGCTGGTGCGATTCCGCGGTGGAGTGCAACCGGTCGAGCGCTTCGGTCGCGATCTCGACCGCGGTGTTGAATCCGAAGGTGTAATCGGTGCCGGAGAGGTCGTTGTCGATCGTCTTCGGAACGCCGACGGTCTTGAAGCCGAGATCGGCGAGCTTCGCCGCGACGCCGAGCGTGTCCTCGCCGCCGATCGCGATGAGCGCGTCGATCTTGAACGTCTGCAAGGTGTGGCGGATCTTCTCGACGCCGTCCGGGATCTTGAACGGGTTCGTGCGCGACGTGCCGAGGATCGTGCCGCCGCGCGGGAGGATGCCGGCCACGGATTCGGAGGTGAGCGTCACGACCTCGGAGTCGATGGCGCCCTTCCACCCGTTGCGGAAGCCGACCACGGCGTGGCCGTAGATGTCGGTCGCCTTGCGGACCACGGCGCGGATCACCGCGTTCAGGCCGGGCGCATCTCCGCCGCCGGTCAGCATCCCGATCCGCATGGTGGGACATTCTACCCACGTCCCCCCGCGGCATCGCCCCGAAATCTTAAGCGCTTGCGGAGATCGTCCGAAATCTCCCCGGTGAGCCGCAGATCGCGTTTCGTGGTCCTCGTCGCCGTCATCGCGCTGTCGGCGCCGCACGTCGCGCGCGCCGAGACCACGCCGGGCGACCGTCTGTCCGAAGTCCTCGCACGCGCGGCCGTCGCGCGCGCCGACTTCTCGGAGTTGCTGGCGCTCTATCGCGCGGCGGCGATCGACGCCGACGAGGCGGTCGCGCAGTCGCTTGCCTTGCGCACGCGCGCGGAGCACCTTCGGTTCGAGCTCGATTCCGGACGGCGCGCGTTCGCGGCGACGGTGACGCGCGCGTACATCGACGGACAGGCCGCGCTCGTCGAGGCGGTGCTGAGCGCACGCAACGTCGCCGACCTCAACGCGCTGATGCCGTTCGCGGAGTCCAACCTCACCGTGCAGGCGAGCGAGGCGCGCGCGCTTTCGAAACGCGGCGATCAGTTGCAGGTGGTCCTGGACGACATGGAGCGGCGACAAGCGGCGGCTCTCGTGCGCGAACGGCGTTTGCGTCTCGTGGCGTCGACGATCGCGCAACGCTTGCGCGAAGCGGACGCGGCGGTGGCGTCGGCGCGCGCTCTCGTGGAGGCGGAGCGTGCGCGACGCGCGCGCGACGGGTTGTACGGCTCGTGGAGCAGCACGAAGAAGGCGGTGAACCTCGCGCTGTACTACAAGCGCAAGGCGCGCGGCGAGCAGATGTTCCACGAGGCAGAGCCGTTCCTCGGGCCGCGCCCGAGCTGCGACGCGCCCAAGGGGTTGCGCCCGGCAGGCTCGAGCGTCTCGGGCAAGGCCTCGTGGTACGGGCCGGGATTCGCCGGCAAGGGAACCGCGTCGGGCGCGGTGTTCATCCCCGAGCGGTACACCGTCGCGCATCGCACCTTGCCGTTCGGGCTCTTCCTGCTCATCGAGTTGAAGGGCACGTGCGTGATGTCGTTGCTCAACGATCGCGGTCCGTACATCGACGATCGCGTGCTCGACCTCTCCGCGGGGAGCGCGCAAGCGATCGGCTTGAGCGGCGTCAAGTACGTCGACGCAAAGATCTACGTTCGCGAATAGCTCGCGCGCAGCCGGACGAAGCGGCGTGCATGCGCGCCGAACGCAAGCGCGAGCGCGACACCGGCGGCAACGATCCACGACGTGCGCGCGCCGCCGCCCGCGGCGGGTCCCGCCGCGCCGGACGGCACGGTAATCGAGACTTCGTGCGCGGTGAACCCGGCGCGGTCAAGGTAGGTGAGGTCGTCGGTGGTCCCCGCGCAGTACGACGTGGAGTACGCCTCGCCGGCGGCGCGCGCGAACACGAGGTACGACGCCGTCTCGGCGAACGGGAATCCACACGACGCGCCGCCGGTCTCGGCCGTGACGATCGCCTCCGCGGGCGGCGATCCCTTGTAGATCGAGCGCACCTCGAACGTCACGGTCTGTTCGCGCGATGCCGGCACAGCCGGGCCGTCGGGGACCGGCGCCATGTCCACGTTCACCACGCGGCCGGCGAAGATCGTGTCCGAGCGGCGGAAGTGATCCGCGGCCGAGCCCGCCACGCATGAGCACGCCAAGACAGGGACGGACGGAAGCGCGAATACCAGCGCGGCGGCGAAGCCGGCCGCGGCCGCGCACCGGCGGAGAAGCAGAGCAACCCGGGTCACGAGCCTTCGGGGTTCGCGGCCAGGGCCGCCACTTCCTCCTCGGAGTAGCCCAATTCCCGAAGGATCTCCGCGGAATGCTGCCCGAGCAGCGGCGGAGCGGCGCGCACCGGCGCCGGCTCGCCGTCGATGGAGATCGGCGAGCGCACCTGCGCCACCGAGCCGATCGTCGGGTGCGGCACCTCGCGCACCATGCCGATCGCGCGCACCTGCTCGTCGGCGGACACCTCCGCCACGGTGTTGATCGGCCCGCACGGGATTCCGCCAGCCGACAACATATCGATCCACTCACCGCGCGTGCGCGTGGCGAACAGCTCGTCGAGGATCGCCTCCAAGGCAACGCGGTTGCCGACGCGTGCGGCGTTCGTGGAAAAGCGTGCGTCGGCGCCGAGATCGTCGCGGCCGACGACGCTGCAGAAGCGGCGCCACAGGCCGTCGTTCGCGCACGCGAGCACGAACGGCGCGTCGGACGAGCGGTATACGCGGTACGGGACTATGTTCGGATGCGCGTTGCCCATGCGCGTCGGGTTCATGCCGCCGACGAGCAGGTTGGACGCTTGGTTCGCGAGCCACGCGACTTGCGTCTCGATGAGCGAGACGTGCACGCGCTTCGCGACGCCGGTGCGCTCGGCTTCACGCAGCGCGGCAAGGATGCCGATCGTGGTGAACATCCCCGACGTGATGTCGGCGATCGCGACGCCGACTTTTTGCGGGTCGCCGTCCGGCTCGCCGGTAATGCTCATCACGCCGCCCATCGCTTGCGCGATGAAGTCGTAGCCGGCGCGGTCGCGCGACGGACCGGTCTCGCCGAACCCGGTGATCGACGCGTACACGATCGACGAGTTGAGCGCGCGTGCGCGCTCAAACCCCAGCCCGATGCGCTCCGCGGTGCCCGGGCGGAAGTTTTCGATCATCACGTGCGACCGCTCGATCAAGCGATGCGCGACCGCGAGGTGATCGGGCCGCTTCAGGTCGAGCGCGATCGAGCGCTTGTTGCGGTTCACGCTCAGGAAGTACGCGCTCTCGCCGCCGGCGAACGGCGGGCCCCACGTGCGCGTCTCGTCGCCCTCGCCGGGCTGCTCTACCTTGATCACGTCGGCGCCGAGATCGCCGAGGACCATGGTGGCGTACGGGCCGGACAGCACGCGGGAGAAGTCCGCGACGCGAACCCCGGCGAGCGGTGCGGGCGGCAAGCTCACGGCCGTGCTTCCGGCTTGCCCTTCAGCGGCCAGCGCGGAGACGTCGTGAGCGGCGGCGCCCACTTCGCAGCGATCTCGATGAGCGACGGGCCGCGCTGCTTGAACGACCATTCGAGCGCCTCGGTAATTTGCGCGGGCGTGGCGGTGCGGGAGCGCGCGCCGAAGGCGCG
>JBIOWR010000301.1:0-8339 GCA_044868775.1 Actinomycetota bacterium | reverse complement strand
GGAGATGATCCCGCGTGCCGTGATCCTGCGGATGCGGTTGTTCGCCGTGTCGGCGACGTACACGTTTCCGAAACGGTCGGTCGCGAGGCCGGTCGGCACGAGCAGCTTCGCGTATCGCGCCGGGCCGCCGTCGCCCGAGAATCCGAGCGCGCCGGTTCCCGCGATCGTGGAGATGATCCCGCGCGTATCAACCTTGCGGATGCGATGGTTCATCGTGTCGGCGATGTACACGTTGCCGAAGCGGTCGACCGCCAAGCCTTGCGGCGCCCGCAGTCGCGCGTATCGCGCCGCACCGCCGTCGCCCGAGAAGCCCGCGACGCCGGTGCCGGCGAGCGTCGAGACGGTGCCGTTCGCCGCGATCTTGCGCACGCGGTGGTCGCCGGTGTCGGCGACGTACACGACGCCGCCCGGACCGGTCGCCGTCACCGTCGGCAGCACGAGCCGCGCGCTCAGCGCGTGACCGCCGTCGCCCGTCGCCGTGTTCGACGCGCTGCCGGCGTAGGTGCCGACGTATCCGCCGCTCACGAACGCGCGCACGCGGTTGTTCAGTTGATCGGCGACGAACAGCACGCCTCGTGTCATTGCCAGGGAGGAGGGTGACGCGAAGCGCGCCGCGGTCGCGGGACCGCCGTCTCCGCCGAACCCTCGGATGCCGTTCCCGGCGATGGTGCGAATCCGACCGGTCGCATCGATCGCGCGCACCCGGTGGTTTCCCCCATCCGCCATGAGCAGGTTCCCCGCGTCGTCGAAGAGCAATCCTTGTGGAGCGTTCAGCCACGCCGCCGTCGCGGCTCCGCCGTCACCGCGGTAGCCGCGCACACCCGAGCCCGCCACCGTTGCCATCTTGCCCGTCGTGTCGACGCGCCGAATGCGGTTGTTCCCGGTGTCGGCGATGTACACGACGACGCCCGGCGCATCTTTCGTCGCGCCCTGACCGGCCGCGGGCAACGCGCCGCTGTTCGACGCGACCACCTTCGTCGCGATCGCCGCCGGCGCGTTGAGCCGCGCGACCGTCGCGAGGTCCTTGTCGCCGCTGAACCCGCGCACGCCATCGCCCGCGAACGTCGTGATGACGCCCGCCGGCGACACCACACGCACACGGTTGTTGCCGGTATCCGCGATGTAGGCGTTCCCCTGCGAGTCCACGGCCATTCCCGTGGGCCGGTTGAGCCGCGCACGAATCGCAAGGTCCTTGTCTCCCGAGAAGCTGGCCGGCCCCGTCCCCGCGAACGTCGTGATGACCCCGTCCGCAATCCGCCGGATGCGGTTGTTCCCGGTGTCCGCGACGAGCAGGTTGCCGCCGGCGTCGATCGCCAGCGCGCTCGGCGCGTTCAGCTTCGCCTTGGTCGCGTCCCCGTTGTCGCCGCCGTATCCCGGCACGCCCGTGCCTGCGATCGTCGTGATGACTCCCCGCGCATCCACGCGCCGCACGCGGTGGTTCAGCGTGTCCGCGACGTACAGGTTGCCCGCAGCGTCGGTCGCCACTGCCGACGGCCGGAACAAGCGAGCGATCGACGGATGAGCCCCGTCGCCCAGCCCACCGGCGAAGGTGCTCATCACGCCCGGGGTGGCGTGCGTCACGCCGGGAGGCAGGAGCAACGCAATAGAGGCGAGGAGCGCCAGAGCTCCCCGCCCGCGAAGGGCATGCGTCAACGCGCGCATCTGCATCCGTTCAACGACTTCGGCCGGGGCGTGCCTCGGTCCTTGTGGGGTTTGTCCGCTTCCACCCGTTCCTCTCATCCCCACACCGCTCTCGTCGCGCGTTTCGCGACGAACTCCCGAAAATTCACGCCCACCACGCACCGCCACCCCGCGCGACCGTCGGCGCCCGCGACCGCCTTCGGCGCCCGCCCGCCGCCCCCGCGCCCCCGAGCGACCGCCGCCGGCGCCCGCCCCACGGCGACCCGTTGCGCTCGTGAGCGGATTCACTGAGTGAATCTCAGGCTCGCCGGGTGAACATGCGTTGCGGAGAGACCGGGAACCCGGCCGGCCGGGCGCCGCGAGAGGGGCGGCGTCAGGCGAGGATGTCGACGATGAACGTCACGCTTCGGACGTTGCCGGCGTAGTCGCGGACTTCGAGGCGCACGGGCACGTTCGTGGCCGGGCCCTTCACGCCGAACTCCACGCGCGGAGAGCGGGTCCACCCGGCGTAGCGGCCGCCGACGTAGATCCAGATGCCGGCCACGCCGGTGCCGGCGTCGGACGTGCGCGTCGACAGGCACGCGCGCTGCGCGATCGCGGGCCGGTCGGGAAGGTACACGCCCTTCGCTCCGCAACCCTTGTACAGCACGCCCTTCGCCGGATCCATCACGGTGAGCGCCGGCGCGGTCTTGTCGACGAGCGCGCGGATGTAGAGCTGGAGCGCGCGGCTCGTGCGCACGGGCTTGCCGTTGTCCACCGCGTACGCGACGACGCGGTACAGCTTCGCGGCGCGATACACGTGCTTGGCTTCGAGATAGGTGTTCGGCGGAACGAAGCCGGTGCGGGGCACGCGCTGCAGCGCGCTGCCGTCTCCCCAATTGACCACGTACGCGACGCCGGTGGAGTCGTCGGCCGCGCGAACGTAACACGAGTACCACCGGTACACACCGGCCTTGCCGGGACACGCGAGCATGTTCATCACCGGCGCTCCACCGGGGTCGAACGACAGATAGCGGTTCAGCCGCGAGCCGAGGTTCCAGTGCGTCGCGAGATAGCTCCCCGATGCGGGCTGCGGGTTGAAGTAGTCGTCGCGGCCGCAATCGAACACCTCGCTCGCGCAGCGCGACGTGCTGTAGCTGCCGCTGCGCGGTCCGCCGTCGCGATAGCACATGACGTCGCGGCCGTCGATGCAGTGGCCGGCGCCGGTGGTGTGCGGCGCGGAGCTCTGCACGGCGCCCATCGTGTGGGCGAGCTCGTGCAGCATCGTCGACGTGGTGAGGTATCCGAACACGACCGCGAACATGGGGTTCGCGGAGTTGCCGTTGTTGGCGTTCTCGACGCGCAGGCGGTCGTCGGTGGCCATGTTCGCCATGCCCGCGCACCCGCACGCGTTGCGCTCGTCGACGTACACCCAATACTTCAGGCGCGGGTTGTTGTAGCCGGCGCGCCGCAGATCGTCGACCACCGTGGTGAAATCGGTGTTCGCTTTCGGCGTGGGCAGGGTGACGTTCTGCACGGCGATGACGTTGTTGGTGCACAAGACCTTCAAGTCTGCGGTGGAGCCGGCCGCGGCGGCGGATGCGTCCACGAGGCCGTCGGCTTGCTGGACGACCGTTCGAATCGTCGCGGCGCGCGTGGAGAAGTCGTCGGCGTCGTCGATGGCGCGCGCGTAGATCGGGACGACGTAGTAGTCGTTCGCCGCGCCGGTGGCGCATTTGGGGGCGCGTGCCGGCGCCGACGACGTGGACCCGGTGGCGCGGTAGGCGTCGGGGCCGTGCGAGGTGAGGATCGAGCCGTCGGCCGTGCGAACGCGCAGCAAGCCGTCCGATGCGCGGCAGGCGTCGCCGGCGCCTCGCACGTAGCCGAAGCTCGGGCAGGCGGCAATCGCGGCGGGCGCGAGGGACGCGCGCTGAGGAGCGGCCGAAACCGGCGCGGCGACTGCAAGGCAGGCGAGCGCGAGCAGCAGCCGCCAGGCCCTGCCCCGCGAGGTGGTGTCCTCTCGCCGCATCCGCACACCAACGGTTCGCGGGCGACACCCCGGCATCCTCCCGGGCCGGGACGATCATTCGGAACGTGCGATTCGAATCGCCCACGGGCATGGGACAAGCCGGGCAAGTCGGGGCGCTTGGAACATCCCCCGTAACGGCGCGCGGGCGATGCCGTTGATTCGGGCAACGTGCGCCCGATGAGGGGCCCAGCGCCCCGGGCCGAACGAGAGCGACCTTCGAGGTCGCTCTCGTCATGTTCGGGAGGCGGAGCCTAGGATGCGCGGCGTGAAGCGATCGCTCTCCACCGAGCAGACGCGCAAGCTCTGGGACGCCTACGCGCGGCGATACGACCGCGACATCAAGATCTTCGAGCGGATCCTGTTCGCCGGCGCACGGCACTGGGCGTGCAGCCGCGCGCGGGGAGACACGCTCGAGATCGCGATGGGTACCGGCCGCAACCTCGCGTGGTATCCCGACGACGTGCGCCTCACCGGCATCGAGCTGAGCGAGCAGATGCTGGCGGTCGCAAGGGAGCGCGCCTCGCATGTGCGACCCGATGCCGACGTGCGTCTCGGCGATGCGCAAGCGCTCGACTTCGCGGACGCGAGCTTCGACACCGTGGTCGTGACGCTCGGTCTGTGCGTGGTGCCGGACGAAGTGAAAGCGATCGCCGAGGTGCACCGGGTGCTCCGCCCCGGCGGCAGCTTCGTCGCCGTCGAGCACGTCGCCTCTCCGAATACCTTCGTCCGCGCGATGCAGCGTTTGGTGGAAGCGACGACGTATCGCCGGACCGGCGACCACCAAACCCGAGACCCGCTCCCGCACGTGCTGAGGCAAGGATTCGTCGTCGAGGAGCTCGAGCGCTCGAAATGGGGCATCGTGGAGCGCTTGCGCGCACGCAAGCCCTGACTAAGGCACGATCACCGCACGCGCAAAGAGCACGACTCCGGCGATGAGCGCCAGCACGGCGACGATCACGAGCGGCACCGCACGGCGCTGCACGATCGCGTACCACCACCAGAAGTCCCAGGTGTTTCGCGCGAGCCGCCCCGCTTCGGCTTTCGCACGCGGGTACGGCGCGTCGTCCCGCACGATGTCGTCCAGCGTCGTCGTGTGGTACACGTACGCCGCGTTGGAGAGGTCCCACACGCGTGTGATGCGCACGCCGCGCTCCTCTTGCACCAGCGTCTGCAATTGATAGTCGGCGAGCACGCCGGGGAGCGTCAGCAGCACGCCGGCGACGACCGCGGCGGCGACGCCGGTTCGTGCGGCGGTCGCGAGCGAGCGCCATCGCTCGAACACGAGGGCGGCGGGGAGTACGGCGAGCGGGAGGGTGGGGAGCAAGAAGCGCGGTCCCCACGAGAAACCTCCTTGCCATCCTTCGACCTTCGCGTACACCAGGATCGTCGTGAGGAACGACGCGAGCACGAACCACGCCAGCGCGGCGTCGCGCCGTCGCAGCAACCTCCACCCCACGAGCGACACGAGCACGATCGGAGCGAAGAACACGACGCCGCGCGCCGGCGACACGAGATACCCGAAGAACCCTTCGAAGAAGTTCCCCGTGAAGGCCGTCGCGCGATCGGCTTTGTGCCCGTCGTCGAACACGCTGCCGAACCGTGCGTAGTTGTACGCGAGCACCACACCGAGCGACGCCCCGAGCGGTGCACCGAACGCAACCACGCGCCGCAACCGATCGCGAGCAGCCGCGCCGGGCATCGAGAGGAGCACGAACGCCGCCGCGACCGGCCACAGGACGATCGTGGGCGCGCGCGTCACACCCGCCCATCCGAACGCGACGGCGGCCCCCACCAACGACGAGGGCCGCGCGCGTGCGCGCACGAGCAACAGCGTCCCAGCTGTAACGAGCGCACCGGTGAGCACGACGTCGAATGTGTTCTTGGAGTACACCCACGCCATCGTTGCGAAGCCGAACGTCAACACGAGCGCGATCGCTGCGCCGCGCGACACGCCGATCTCGCGCGCGAGCAAGAACAGCAACGCGGCCGTCGCCGCGACGCCGATCGCGTTGAGCCACGAGGCCGCGAGCCCGTGCGCGGCGCTACCGAAGCCGGCTTTCTCCAAGATCGAACCCGCCGCGTAGAACGGGATCCACACGATGCTCTGGCCGACGCCGTGCGGTGGATAAAACTTGGCGTCGCGACCGGGCAGCCCGAGACCTTGCGGGATGTCGATCGCGCGCCGCGTGACGAGCGCGCGCGTCACTTCGTATTCCTTGCCGCCGTCGGCGGAGTAGAAGTGACCGCCCGACGTGAGCAGATACGCGCAGAGCAAGGCACCGAACAACATCCACGCAGTGCGGCGATCGCTCATCGCCGCAAGGCTACCCGCAGCGGCGCGCGAAATCGCTTTACTTCGCGCGTCTTCTCGCGTACCATCGAATGCGAGAGAGGAAGAGTGATGTACGCAGCGTTCAGGGCCATCTTCGCGACAGCGGAGACCGGGCCCCTTTTTTGTAGCCGGATCCACCGGCGCGCGTACGTCACGCTCTCGCGACGTTGCCGCCATCCGGAGGAGCAGCCCGGCCTGAAGTACGACGTGCTGCACCGCTGGAAGGAAGAGCAAGCGCCACACCGCCTGTAGGCCGCGCTTCGTACCTCCATCGAACGAACACACACACGTTGGCGTTGGCGCGCGTACGCGCGCGCTTGGAGAAAGGGCGGTCATGGGCAACACGTATCTGTTCTGGGGACTCGTCGCGGCCGGCAGCGTCCTGCTGCTCTGCATCGGGCTCTCGTTCCACAAGATCGGCTCCACGCAAGTGGGGCTGGTGTCGAAAAGGCTGTCGTTCCGTCGCCTGTCGGACGACAACCCGATCGCGTTCGCCGGTGAGGCGGGCTATCAAGAAGTGCTGTTGATGCCCGGGCTTCGCTGGAAGTTCTGGCCGGTGTTCGGCGTCACGAAGCACCCATGGGTGCAAATTCCCGCGGGCGAGATCGGCGTCGTCATCGCGCAAGCCGGCGAGTCGCTTCCGATCGGTGCGAAGAGCGCCGTGTACAAGGCGGCGTTCGGCAACTTCTCCCATCTTCGCGGCTTCGTCGCAGGCGGTGGCCAGAAGGGTGTGCAGCGTCCGGTGCTCGCTCCCGGCTCGCTCGTTCCCATCCACCCCGTCGGCTTCATCGTGCTCACGAAGAGCGCGGTGTACGGCGTTCCCATCTCGCCGGAGCTGAAGGCGCGCGTCGCGCGCGACGGTTCGCTCACGCCGGCGTCGTTCGGCTTGCGCAACGAGCAGCTGAGCGTCACCGTCATCGCGCCCATCAACGAGCAGGACCAGATCGGCATCGTCACCGCGCTGGAAGGCGACCCGCTGCCGTCCGGCGACATCGCCTCGCGTCTCGGAGGCTTCGCCGACGTCGACGCGATGGAGGAGGGCGACGCGAGCGACGCCGAGATCATGGACGTGCTGCTCGGCGCGAAGAACCACTTGCACAACAACTATCAAGACTTCCAAGGGTTCCTCGACAACGGCGGGCGCATCGGTTTGCAGCACGACCCGTTGCTGTACGGGGCGTACCTGCTCAACCCGTTCCTCGTGCGCGTGGAGATGGCGCCGATGCTCGTCGTCGAGCAAGGTGAGGTCGCCGTCATCAAGGCGTACGTCGGGTTGACGAGCGCCGACACGTCCGGCGCGGACTTCAAGTTCGGTTCGCTCGTGCGCCCCGGCCACCGCGGTATCTGGCAGGAGCCGTTGCGCACCGGCAAGTACGCGATCAACCCGCGCGTGTACGCGGCGGAGATCGTGCCCACCGCGATCCTCACGCTCAACTGGGCCGAGGCGGTGAGCCAGGCGCACGACCTGGACGCAAGCCTCACGCCCATCGAGGCGAAGTCGCGCGAAGGCTTCGTGTTCACGATCGACCTGCAAGTGCAGATCCACGTGCCGGACACGCGCGCGCCCAAGGTGATCTCGATGGTCGGCACGATGTTCAACCTCGCCAACGAGGTCTTGCAGTCCGCGGTGGGCAACCACTTCCGCGACAAGCTGCAAGGGCTGCCGGCCGTTTCGTTCATCGAGATGCGCCAGAAGGTGCAGCAAGAGGCGTTCACCGCCATTCGCGAGTACTTGAGCGAGTACGAGGTGGAGACGAAGGGCGTCTACATCCAGGACGTCACGCTCCCGGACGAGCTTGTCGGCGTGCTGACGCGCCGCGAGATCGCCAACCAGGAGAAGGCGACGTACCAGGAGCAGCAGCGCGCGCAGACGGCCCGCGTCGAGATGGAGAAGGCGAAGGGCACGGCCGACATGCAAGCGCAGCTCGCGCAATCGTCGGTCGGCGTCGAGATCAAGCGCAACGACGCCGCCGCGCGCGAGGCGGAAGCGAAGGGTCAGGCCGCGTTCGTGCGCCTCACCGGTGAAGCGGAGGCGGCGCGCGTGCAGGCGGTCGGTCTCGCCGACGCGAAGGCCACCGAAGCGCTGGGTCTCGCTCGCGCGAAGGGTTTCGCCGAGCAGAAGAAGGCGCTGGGCGAGGCCGCGACCGCGCTCGTCAACGCGATCAACGCCATTGCCGAGGGCAAGGTGGACATCATGCCCGAGGTGCTCGTCACCGGAGGCGGCGGTTCCATGGACGGGCTCGCGGCGACGCTGATGCGGATGCTCGGCCCCGGCAACGGGAACGGCTCTTCTTCGAGGAGCAAGAAGAAGGAGGTTCCGGCGAGCAGCTAACGGGGGTACCGCAGCGCGGGGGGGGG
>JBIOWR010000300.1:0-6499 GCA_044868775.1 Actinomycetota bacterium | reverse complement strand
GGAGTCCGTCGAGGGCGGTGCGAAGGGCGCGACGCAGCTCCGCGGCGCCTAGCGTGGAGGTCACGAGCCGATCTTAGCGGACGACCACGACGATTCCCGCAGGTTCTGCGGGTTGTCGGGGGTGGGTGCCGCCGCTATCATGCACGGACCCATGGCTGCCACGTGTGACGTCTGCGGACGCGGTCCCGGCTTCGGGAAGAGCGTCTCGCACTCGCATATCCGGACGAACCGCCGCTGGAACCCCAACATCCAGCCGGTGCGGGCGCTCGTGAACGGCTCGCCGAAGCGGCTCAAGGTCTGCACCCGCTGCATCAAGGCGGGCAAGGTGCAGCGCGCCGGCTAGCGTTTCTAGACCACCAGCCCTCCCGGCTCTCGCTTCCTCAATCCCTCCTCGACCATGCGTTGCGCGCGCGTCGCTGCGTCCTCGATGCCGTGCCCCAGCGCGAGCAGCGCCACGACCGCGGCCGAGTAGGTGCAGCCGGTCCCGTGCGCTCCCCCGCCGGCGACGCGAGAGCCGCGAATCTCCACCATCCCGCCCGGCCACGCGAGAACGTCGATGACGTCCTTGCCTTCGACGTGTCCTCCCGTGACGATCGCCGATCCCACGCCGAGGTCGAGCAGATGGCGCGCGGCCGTGCGCTGGCCGGCGAGATTGTCGACGCCGATGCCGGTGAGCGCCTCGGCTTCGCGCGCGTTCGGCGTGACGCAATCGGCGAGCGGGAAGAGCTCGGTGCGCAACGCGTTCAACCCGTCGTCGTCGAGCAACGGCCTGCCGCTGCTCGATGCCAGCACCGGGTCGACGACGAGCGGCGGGCGCAGCTCGCCGAGCTCGTGTGCGACCGCTTCCACGATCGCGCGCGTGCCGAGCATGCCGGTCTTCGCGGCGTCGATCCCGTCGCGCGTCGCTGCGGCGATCTGCGCGGCGACGACCTCCGGCGAGACGTCGGCGCGCGCGGTGATGTGCTCCGGCGTCTGCGCCGTCACCGAGGTCACCGCGGTGAGCCCCCACACGCCGAGCGCGTGAAACACCTTGAGGTCTTGCTGAATACCGGCGCCGCCGCTCGAATCCGACCCTGCGATGGTGAGCACACGCGGCATCGTCATCGTCGTCCCCTGAAATGATCCCAGCCGAGCCCCGCCAGCTCTACGCGCTCTCCACCGGGCATGACCGCGACGCGTTGCGCGGAGTCGTCGGTGAACTCGCCGATCACGGTGAGCCGCGTGGGCGCGAGCGCCTCGCGAAGGTCGCCGACGTCGTGGGGAGAGACGGCGATGAGGAGCTCGTAGTCGTCGCCGCCGGAGATGGTGAATGTTTCGATAGGCGTGCCGAGCATGGAGGCCGCGTGCGCCACGCCGGGAGCCGCCGGCGCGTTCTCCGCCTGCACGCGCACACCGATGCCGGACTCCTCCGCGAGATGCAACGCATCCGCGCCGACGCCGTCCGACACGTCGATCATCGCCGTCGCAAGCCCCGCCGCGAGCGGCGCTTCACGCACGCGCGCACGCCCGCGCCGCATCGCTTCGTTCAACGTCGGATGCTCGTCGAGCACGCGACGCGCGCCGCTGCCGCCGTCGCGATGGAGCGCGAGCGCGGCGGATGCCGCTCCCACCTCGCCGGTGACACACAGCAAGTCTCCGACGCGAGCCGTCGAGCGCAACGTGACGCCCGCACGTCCGGGCGTTCCGAGCATCGCCACCGACAGCACCATCCGCGGCGCCGACGTCGTATCTCCGCCGACGATCGCACACCCGAACGCGCTCGCCGCCTCCGCGACGCCGTCCGCAATCTCCAACGGCGACAGCGCCGGCTCGGCCGGCATGCCGAGCGCCACGACCGCGAACGCCGGCCGGCACCCCATCGCCGCCACGTCGCTCGCGCTACACGCGATCGCTTTGAACCCCACGTCGCGCGCACCCGACCAAGCTGCATCGAAATGCACGCCCTCCACGAGCATGTCGGTGGTGAATACGGTCTCACCTCCCAGGTCCACGACTGCCGCGTCGTCGCCCAACCCGACACGCACGCCGTCGCCCCCGGCGAATCGCTCGCGCAGCTCGGCGATGAAGCCGAACTCACCAAGGGTGCGCAGCTCGTCCTCCACGATCGCCAAGCATACGGCCGGCCTGCTTGCCTGGACCCGGCCGGTGCGGCGAGAATCGCGGGGCTGCGCCGCGACAATCGTGGCTCCAGACGGGGCAGGAGGGTGTCATGGGTGTCATCAACACGATCGACCTCGAGGGCGTCTCGTCCGAGTCATGGGGCGACGCCGCACGCGAAGCGCTCCGCGAAGCAGCGCGAACGATCCGCCACATCCGGAAGATGGACGTCGTGGACACCGCCTGCAAGGTGGCCGACAACAAGATCGTGGAGTATCGGACGCAAGTTCGCCTCTATTTCGAGATCGAGCCCAGCCACTAACCCACGCCGGGTTCGCAACGCGCTTCACTGAGTGAATTCACAATCGCTTGGTGAACGTGACGCGCGGGCAGGGCACCGTTTTCGCAACCAGCGGCCCGAGCGGGTATCCTTGTGAACACTTTCACAATGACGTGGAGGCTGATCTCGTGACCGAGAAACTCGAAGGACCCGCATACGTCCTCGAAGCCAAGAGCTTCACCATCGATCCCGGGCAGGAAGCCCTCATCGACCTCACGGCGAAGATGGCGAACGCGCGGTGGACCGCGTACAAGAACCCGAACGTCACGACGCGCGTCGACTCGCGAAGCGCGGCCTCCACGTTCATCGCCACCGACGACGCCGACAAGCACCACGGCCAGAAGACGATCTCGCGCGAGGAGTATGCGCGCGTCGCGGCGATGCAAGAGGATTACATCCGCGACCAGGACATGGTCGTGATCAACGGCACGATCGGCAACGATCCGGAGTTCCGCGTGCCGGCACGGCTGATCATCGAGGCGAGCAACGCGAACGTCGCGGGGTCGCAAGACCTTCTCTACTTCCACCCCGACGACATGCCGGAGGACACGCAGCCGGCGGTTACGGTCATCTACACGCCGAACCTGCAGGCGCCGGGCTACCCCAACGACCGGCTCATCGCCGTCGACCTCGAGAACGGCGTGACGCGGGTGCTCAACTCCGACTACTTCGGTGAGTCGAAGAAGGGCGGCCTGCGGATGTGGAACTCGATCGTCTACGACCGCGGCGGCCTCGCGCTGCACGCGGGCGCCAAGGTGATCCCGACTCCCAAGGGCGAGAAGACCTTCCTCATCATCGGCCTCTCGGGCACGGGCAAGACGACGACGACCTTCACGCGGCAGAACGACTCCAAGCCGGTGCAGGACGACTTCATCGCGCTGATGCCCGGCGGCAAGATCTACGGCACCGAGAACGGTTGCTTCGCGAAGACGTATGCGCTGTCGCCGGAGTACGAGCCGACGATCTACGCGGCGGTCACCTCACCGGGCTCGTACCTCGAGAACGTGTCGCAGACCGGCGAGGATCTCGACTTCTTCGACGAGTCGTTCACGGCGAACGGCCGCGCGGTGTTCTCGATGGAGAAGCTTGGCTGGTATCGCGACGCGCGCGAGGCGGGACGCGTCGACTACCTCCTCATCCTCAACCGCAACACGAACATCATCCCGGCCGTTGCGCGGCTCAAGCCGGAGCAGGCCGCGGGCTACTTCATGCTCGGCGAGACGCAGGGCACGTCGGCCGGCGGCAAGGACGAGGCCGGCAAGGCGTTGCGCGTTCCCGGAACGAACCCGTTCTTCCCGCTCCCGCACGGATTGCAAGGAAACCGCTTCCTCGAGCTGATCGGCACGCACCCGGTCGAGGTGTACTTGATGAACACCGGATGGGTCGGTGGCGAGGAGGCCGACGTCGAGTCCGGGCGCGCGAAGAAGGTCAAGATTCCACACTCCTCCGCGGTGGTGAAGGCGATCGCCGAAGACAGCATCACGTTCACCGAGGACCCGGACTTCGGCTACGAGATCGCGACCGCGGTGCCGGACTTCGACGACGAGGAGCTGCTGCAGCCGCGCAAGCTCTACGAGCGGCAGGGCCGCGGCAACGAATATCGCGCGCAGGTCGAGCGCTTGAAGAAGGAGCGCAGCGAGTACCTCGGCGGGTTCCCGTCGCTCGGCAAGCAGATCGTCGACGCGGTTACCTAAGCCTCGGCCCAATCCGGTTCACGTTCCCCGTCGCGCGCGCTAGCGTGTGCGCATGAGACGCGCGCCCGAGCACCCGTGCGCACAATGCGGCGCGAACGCGTGGAGGATCACCGGCGCGCGCTCGATCCCGTCCCTCGTGTGGGGCTGGCTCGCCCACGGGCGGAGCGGAATCCGGCCCGAGTGGGTGTGCGGGCGCTGCGGCAACCGCATGGGATCTGCGGCGGTGGCGATGTACGGCGGGCGGCGGCCGTCGCGCGTGGTGACGCTGGTTCGCACGTTGCGCGGCGCGCGGTCGGCGCAACCGGCGCCGCTGCCGTACGTGATCGCGTTCGCGCTCGGCGCCGCGGCCGGCGCGTTGCTCGACGGGTTGAGCTGGTGGGCAACCGGGCTGCTGTTCGTCGCAGGCGTGTGGGTGGTATTCGCGTCGTCGATCTTCTGGGGGCCGCGCTCGCCGCATCGATCGGTTCGCACGATGCTCACGTACGCGCTCGCGCCCTCGCGTGCGATGCAGCGCGAGGACCGCTCGCAGGCGGACCGGTTCCGCCGCACGGCGCTGCCGCTGTACGGGTTGCCGGCGTCGTACGAAGGCGCGCGATGGCTCGGCGGATGGGGCGGATACGACGAGGGAGACCTCAGCTCCGCGACGCTCGCGCACGGCGAACCGATGAAGGAATGCCTGCGCGTCGAGATCACGATGCAGCGGCACGATGGCGACCTCGCGCACGCCATCCGCGAGCTTGCGCATCATGCGGCGCTCGAGAGCTTGCAGCCGAACCCCGACATGGGTGACCTGATCCGCCGCACGAACGAGATCATGTCCTCGCCCGACGCCTTCGCAACGGCGCGCGTTCCGATCGACGTCGACGGCGTGCCGGTGACGTTCTCGGTCATGTCGCACGGAACGTTCTGGGTGGGCGTCGCGCCGATCGGCGACGCGTATCTGCGGCTGCACGGCGAACGGTTCCCGCTCGACGGCGTCGCGCTCGCACGCGTGACCGACGTGGAGCCGTACATCACCGGAACCCAGCAGATGCGCACGACGCACTGGTAGCGCGGCCGGGACCCGGTACGCTGGGACCGATGAGCATCGTCGGGATCGACGACGTCGAGCGCGCGGCGCGCGCGATCGAGGGCGCGGTCCTTCGCACGCCGAGCTCCGTCAGCCGCACGCTCTCGGAGATCCTCGGCGCGACCGTCGTGCTCAAGTTCGAGGTCTTCCAGTTCACCGGCGCGTACAAGGAGCGCGGCGCGCGCAACCGCTTGCTCGCGCTCACGCCGGAGGAGCGCGCGGCCGGCGTCGTCGCGGTGTCGGCCGGCAACCACGCGCAAGCGGTCGCGTACCACGCACGCGAGCTGGGCATCCCCGCGACGATCGTGATGCCGAAGGGAACGCCGTTCGTGAAAGCGGCGCGTACGCGCTATCTCGGCGCGAGCGTGGAGCTGCACGGCGAGACGTTCGAGGAAGCGATGACGCGCGGGCTCGAGCTGGTCGAGAAAGGCTTGACGTTCATCCACCCGTTCGACGACCCCGTCGTCATCGCGGGACAGGGAACGGTTGCGCTCGAGCTGCTCGCCGATCATCCGGAGATCGACACGCTCGTGGTGCCGGTCGGCGGCGGCGGGCTCGTCGCCGGGTGCGCCGTGGTCGCGCATGCGCGCGCGCCGCACGTGCGCGTCTTCGGCGTGCAGGCCGACCGGTATCCGTCGATGGTGCGCGCGCTCGCCGGCGACGACACGCCGGTGACCGGCGGCCCGACGATCGCCGAAGGCATCGCCGTCGCGCGCGCGGGAACGATCACGCCGCCCATCGTGCGCGAGCTGGTCTCCGACGTCGTGACCGTCACCGAACGCGCGCTGGAGGAAGGCGTGAACCTCGTGCTGGAGGTCGAGAAGGTCGTCGTCGAGGGCGCGGGTGCCGCCGGCATCGCGGCGCTGCTCGATCACCGCGACACGTTCGCCGGCAAGACCGTGGGCGTGATCCTCACCGGAGGCAACATCGATCCGCGCCTGCTCGCGGCGCTGGCGGAACGCGGGCTCGTGCGCAGCGGGCGACTCTCACGGCTGCGCGTGTTGCTCGACGATCGTCCGGGAGCGCTCGCGCAATTGCTTGCGATCATCGGGGAGGCGGGAGGCAACATCCTCGAGGTGCAGCATCAACGCTTGTTCGCGGAGATGCCGGTCCGGCTCGTGGACGTCGACCTCGCGATCGAGACCGCGGACGCCGCGCACCGCGACTCGATCATCCAGTCGATCCTCGACGCCGGATACCGCGCCGTGGCGGTGCCGCTCGACCGACTGTGATTATCGCAGCGCCTGCACGACCTCTTCGTCGGTGACTTGCGGGAACTGCTCGTACCACTGCCCCACC
>JBIOWR010000299.1:0-9011 GCA_044868775.1 Actinomycetota bacterium | reverse complement strand
CCCCCCGGCCCCAACAAGAGCGGCGCCGCGTCAGCCGCAGTCCGCAGACGTATCGGCGGACGTGGGGTGCGTTGCGTCGCGGTTGCCGGCGTCGTCACCGCAGCGGACGCCGCTCGAGTCGACGCGCGCCCAACCGGCGGCTTGCCCGGAGTTGTTCCCGTCACCGTCGGCGGCGACGTATCCACCTTGATCGGTCGTCGCGATCACGCGTCCCTCGACCGGAACGGCGCCGCCGTCGTTGCACACTTCGGCGCCGTTCGAGCCGGCATACACCACTCCCGCAGGCGTGCGCGTTCCCGAACCACACGTCACCTGGTTGTCGTACGTGCCGTCCGGGTTCTCCTCGTGCGAGCCGCTTGGTCCGTGCGCCGACACCGGAGCTACGGCCAAAGCGATCACCGCGCACGCAGCGAGCAGCAGAAGCTTGCGCATGGGTTCCCTCCTTACTCGAATCGCCCGAACCAAAACGGACCTCTGTCCCCACTCGCCGGCCGCTAAACCGATGCGAGCGGAACTCGCGCAGAACGGGTATGAGGGTCACGTGGAGGTGATCGGCATGGCGACGAGCAAGCAACGGCAAGCAGCGCGCAAGAACATCAAGAAGGCAATCACCGCCGCGAAGCGCAAGCGTACGATCGCTCACATGCCGAAGAAGACGCGCACCGCGCTGTCCAAGCAAGCCGCGGCCGTTCGCCAGCGCAAGCGTACGGGAGCGAAGTCGCCGAAGACGCGAAACGAGCTCATGAAGATCGCTGCGCGCCGCGGTCTGCGCGGTCGTTCGAAGATGGGACGCGCCGAGCTGGCACGCGCGCTCGGCGAGCGTTGACGTTCGCGTTACGTTGCTAGGCGGGCCGTTCGGCGCCGCAGTTCCAGCACGTCGTGAACTGGGCTTCGAGCATCTCGCCGCAGTTCGCGCACTTCCACGACCCGCCCGCAGCGGCTGCGTCGTCGGCCTGTGGTTTGTTGAACTCGCGCAACAGCGCGCGAGCGCGCTCGGCTTCCTCGTCGATCACCCAGAGCGTGGGGAACATGTCCGCCGGACCCTCGCCGCGGGCCATGAACAACGACTCGCCGCGGATCTCCGCGATGATGCCTTCGTTCTCGAGGATTCCTTTGGCGAGATACGCTTCGGTCGGATGACGGGCCTGGAAGACTTGTTGCACGATTCCCTCCTCCCGTGAAGGTGCGTGCATTATCCGGCGGTCGGCGCCTCGGGAGTAGGGTTGCCGTCGAAATTAGAATGTGTTCTACTTTTCGCACGCATGGCGGACGAGGCGCATCTCCTCATCGAGCGCGACGGGCCGATCGTCGTCCTGACGATGAACAGGCCCAACAAGCGCAACGCGCTCAGCTCCGAGATGGTCGTTCGGCTCGCGGATGCGTGGGAGATGATCGACGCCGACGATGAGATTCGCGTCGCGATCCTCACCGGTGCGGGCGGAACGTTCTGCGCAGGCGCCGATCTCGAAGCGATGGCCGGCGGGTACGGCGACGACGAGTGGACGCGCCGCTCCGCGCAAGACCCGGAGATCCCGTGGCGCGCGCTGTTGCGCAACTACCGGTTGAAGAAGCCGTTGATCGCCGCCGTCGAGGGCTACGCCGTCGCGGGGGGAACCGAGATCCTGCAAGCCACCGACATCCGAGTCGCGGCCGAGACGGCGACGTTCGGCATCGCGGAGGTCACGCGCGGCCTCTTCCCGCTCGGCGGCTCGACAGTGCGGTTGCGGCGGCAGATCGGGTACGCGAAGGCGATGGAGATCCTCCTTACCGGCGAGCTGTTCCCTGCTTCGGAGGCCTTGCGCATCGGGCTGATCAACCGCGTCGTGCCGGAGGGGACGACGCTCGGCGAAGCGAGAAAGATCGCGGAGAAGATCGCGAGCAACGCTCCCCTGTCGGTGCAAGCGGTGAAGCGATCGGTGCAAGAGACCGAAGGGCTCCCGGAAACCGAAGCGATGAAAGTGGAGCTGGAGATCGGCTTCCCGGTGTTCGGCACCGAAGACGCGCGCGAGGGTCCGAAAGCGTTTGCGGAGAAGCGCAAGCCGAACTTCAAAGGGCGCTAGACGAGCGCGGGTTCGGCGCCCAGATACGCCTCCACCACGGCCCGGTCGCGCCGGATCGCTTCGGGGACGCCGTGCGCGAGCATCGTCCCGCGATCGATCACGTAGATGTAATCGCACGTCGACGTGACCATGCGCACGTCGTGCTCGATGAGCAGGATCGACACGCCGAGCCGGTCGCGCACGTAGAACAAATGCTCGACGAGCTGCTCCGTCTCGGTGCTGTCGAGTCCCGACGCGGCTTCGTCGAGCATGACGACGCGTGCACCGGTGACGAGCGCGCGCGCAACCTCCACCAGTCGCAAGATGCCCAGCGGCTGACCGGCGACGGGCCGGCCGGCGACGTGCTCCAGCCCGAGCAGCGCGAGCGACTCGCGCACGCGCTCGCGTGCGGCGCGCTCGGACGTGAACGCCTTCGTCGTGACGGCGAGGTGCGAGAGCACGCCGGTGGGGTTCTGCAGGTGCGTAGCGACGAGCACGTTCTCGAAGATCGACAGCTGGCCGAACAGCTGCACGACTTGGAAGGTACGGCCGAGACCGAGCGCCGCGCGCTCGTGGACGGGCGTGCGCGACACGTCGCGCCCGAACAGGTGCACGCTCCCGGCGGTTGGCACGACGAGACCGGAGACCGCGTTGAACAGCGTGGTCTTGCCCGCCCCGTTGGGGCCGATCAGCCCGACGATCTCTCCTTCGCGCACTTCGAGGGAGACGTCGTCGACGGCCTTCAAGCCGCCGAACTGCACCACGACGTTCGACGCTTCGAGCAACGCCGGCGCGTCGGCGCGCCCGCGGCGCGCGAGCTTGGGAATCGACGTGTGGCGGCCGTTCGCGCTCGCGGCGACCACGGTGGAGGTCGGTGCGCCCGAGCCGAAGCCGAGCCGCCTTCGAAAGAACGGCCTCAACGGAGCAGCCACCGCGGCGAGTCCTCCCGGATACGCGAGCAAGACACCGGTAAGCAACACCGCGCTCACGATGTCGAGCCAGCCGGTAAGGAACCGCACCCGAAAGAAGACCTCGCTGAGCGCGGCGAACACCACGGACGCGGCGACGGCGCCGCCGAGGCTGACGATGCCTCCCACGACGGCCACCGCGAGATAGAACATCGACGTGTTGAAATCGAATTGCGCCGGCGACGCAGCGCCCTGGCCGGTGATGAGCAAGTTGCCCGCGACGCCCGCGAGCAACCCGGAGATGGCGAACGCGAGGAGCTTGGTGCGCGTCACGTCGATGCCGAGAGACGCCGCCGCCGTCTCGGAGCCACGCACCGCGAAGAACGAACGGCCGGTCTTGGAGTCGCGAATGTTCACCAGCGCCCACAACGTGGCGGCCGCAGCGGCGAGCACGACGTAGTAGAAGGTGCGGCGTTCCGTGAAGTCGAAGTACGGGAACGCGCCCGCACGGCCGACGGGCTTCACGTCGAAGCTCGCGCTCCCTCCCGCACCCACGAGCCACGACGCGCGAAACAGGTATTCGTTCGACATCCACAGGACGATCAGCGTCGCGACCGCGAGGTACAACCCGCGCACGCGCAACGCGACGAGGCCGATGCCGACCGCGATCGCAGCCGACGCACCCGCCGCCGGAACGAGGCTCAGCGGGAACTGCAACCCGGCGCGATTGGCGAGCGCCGCCGTGACGAACGCGCCGATGCCCACCAGCGTTGCGTGCGCGAGCGAGATCTGGCCGACCCATCCGGTTAGGAGCACGAGCGACGCGGCGACGATGAGGATGATGCACGCTTGCACCGCATCGCCCACGATCGAGAAGGGCGCAAAAAGCGGCCACACGAGCAACGTGACGATGCCTACGCCGATCAACGCAACGCGGATGCGGTGCGCAACCGGCTCGCCGCCGTCGCCGGGCGCGTGCGCGACGGCCGGAACGACGTCGGCGCTCGCCGCTGCGCCGGTGAAGCGCTCGCCGCGCAGCGCCATGACGCCGAGCGCCAGGACGGTCAGCACGAGTTGCGGCGCGCCCACTTGCGTCGCGAACGAACCAATGCCGGGAACGAGCGCGATGGCCGGCACCATGCCGAACACGATGCCGACGATGCACGCGCCGCTGGCCGCGCCAGTGAGGTTGCCGAGACCACCGAGGAGAGCCGCGACGAACGCCGGGAGCACGAGCAGCGTGAGGTTGACCGGATGCAAGACCGTGACGGCTGCGAGCAGGATGCCCGCGATCGCAGCGAGCGCACCGCCGAGCGCCCACGCGAGCCGCGCCGTCGTGTCGGGGTCGATGCCCATGAGCGCCGCGGCGCGCCGGTTGTCGGCGGCCGCGCGCATCGCAAGCCCGGTCTCGGTGTAACGGAACAGCGCGAACAACGCTGCGGTGCACACGATCGCGACGCCGAGCAAACCGATCTGTCCCCAGCGAAGCACGGACGCGCCGACGTCGATTCCTCCTTCGGGGAACAGACGCACCGCGGTGCGCGGCGTCGTGCCCCACACCTTGATCGCGATGCCCATGAGCAATCCCAGCGCTGCGACGGTTCCCACCGTCTGCGCCGTTGCTCCCTGCGGGCGCAACCCGCGGACGAACACGCGCTCGACCACGACGCCGATGAGCGCACCGCTCACGACGCCGAGCGTCATCGCAACCGGCATCGGCACGCCCGCTTTCACGAGCGAGTACGCAACGAACGCGGGCACCATCGCCATCGCGCCGTGCGCAAGGTTGAGCACCCGCGACGCTTGATGAATGACGACGATGCCGAGCGCGAACATGGCGAATGCGCCGACGAGCGGCAGCGCGAGCAGGAAGTACACCGGAACCTGGCTCACGAGATCGACCTCGGCAGCAAGCTGTCGCCGAACGGATCGACGAGCCGTACGCGCTCGTCGCGCCAGCCGGAGAAGCGATCCTTGTACTGGATCGACCACGCTTGCATCGTGGTGTTGGCGAAGTGATCGCCGCGCGTCCACACGAGCGGCGCGGACAGCCCGGTCTCGAAGCGCATGCCGTCGAGCACGCCCACGAGGCGCTCGCGCGTCAGCTCGGGCCCCGTGCGATGCAGCGCTTCGACGAGCATCTCCATCCCGATGTATGCGCCTTGCACGAAGGTGTTCGTCGGGTCGGCGGAGCTGCTCGCCGATTTGATCGCGTTGAGGTACCGCGCGACCGCCGGCCGGCCGAGGTTACCGCCGAACGGCGGGTCGTAGCCGGTCCACAGCCAGAGGTTGTGACACTTCGCGCCACACTCCTGCGCGAAGCTGCGCGTGAACAACGGCTGCGGCCCTCCCATGCGGATGCCGTCCGACGGGCTGAGGCCACCACCGGTGATCCAGCCGATCGCCGTCGCGGGCTCGAGCAACAGCGCGACGAAATCGCACTTGTCACCGGACAAGCACGCGGCGTTGAAGCGCTGGATGTCGGGACCGTACGACGCAGCGCCCGCGGCGATGCCGCAGAAACGCTCCTCGCACCTCGGCGTGCTGAGCGGGTTGCTGTAGCCGGGAACGTCGTGGCCGGTGAGCTTGCGCACCGCCGCGTTGAACGCGTACGCACCTTCGAGGCCGAAGTGATACGTGTGCTCGTACACGATACCGAAATGGCGCGCGCCTGCGTCGTGCGCCTGCTGCGCCATGATGTTCATGGTGGAGACGGTGGACGCCGCCACCGGCCAGATGTACGGGTTCTTGTACTGATGAATGAGCATCCCGTCGGAGCCGACGACCGGAACCTTCTTCTTGACGATGTAGGAGGACGCGGTGCGCAAGCCCTCCGACGACGGCACCACCGCGAGCGCGAACACCCTGTCGCCGTCGATGAGATTCTGGATGTATTGCGCGCCGAGCTGCGGGTCCCACTCGTCGTCGACGAGCTTCAGCTGGAGCTTGCGCCCGCAGATGCCGCCGGCGCGGTTGACGCGATCCTTCACGGCGAGCATGCCGAAGCGCGCGTCGCGCAAGAAGCTCGCGCCGATGCCGCTGTCGACGACCGTGGCGCCCAGCTTGATCGCCGTGCGCGTGACGCCGTCCGCGGTCGCGCCGCCGTTGTCGCCGGCGCACGACAGACCCGGGCGCGAAGGCGGCACCGGCCGGCTGCGCGCCGGCGCCGTCGTTGCGACGCCACTCGGCGCGGTGCCCGGTTGCCACGCACCCGGTTGCACCGAGGCGAGAACCCTGGTGACTGTGGTGGAGCCGCGCTTCGGCGGCACGACGACGACCAAAGCGGCGAGCGCGGCGATGCCGCCTGCGACCGCGAGCGTCCTCCACGCCGGGCGATTCATGGGGTCATCCCGTCGATCTGCCGCAACACGCGGCGGCGGAGCGCGAAGAAGAACGGGCTCACGAACAGCGTCCACAGCGCGATCGAGCGGACGACCATGCCGGGGCGTCCGGTGAGCAGGACCTTCCACCCGTGGCCGAGCGTGCGCACGACCTTGTCGAGTGGTTGCGTCGCCGGCGCGGGGGCCCTTGGGGACTCAGGCGCAAGCGACGGCGCGAGCGACGGCAACGCCGGCGGCACAAGCGGCGGATCGACGAACACGCGCTTCGCCGGAACGACGCGCAACGACGTGGCGTCGGCGCTCGTCGCGGCAAGCTCCACGATCACGCGCGACGCGAGCGACTTGTCGTTGACGAACGTGAGGCGCAACGCCGGCACTTGTTGCTGCGTCTCGTCCTGGTTGTTGATGACGACGTCCTGCTGGTGCTCCCACGGATCGCGCATCGCGTGGCCGTGCGCGCCGCCCGGCGTCGCGACGAGATGCGCCGCGGGAAGCTCGACGCGCACGGCGGCCCCGAGCTCTTCGGTGAGGGCCGCGAGCACGCGCGCCGCGTCGCAATCGTCGTCGCACGAGAAGTCGCCCGCGACGACTCCCTTGAAGATCGTCGTGTAGTCGCCGAGCGCTTGACCCTTGCGTCCCGCCGCGCGCGCACGCGCCTCGCTGCGCACGAGCGCGATGCGCACGCTGCCGGCGATCACGACGTTGCGCGCCTCGGCAAACGTCACGTTGCCGAGCGCGGCGTCGCGCGTCAGCGTGACCCCGCTCGACGACTCCCCGACCGTGATCGTCCCGGGCAGCCCGACGCCGCCGTACGACGCGCTCGCCGTGACGCTCCCCTTGCCGAGCGCGCACGCGGTGGTCGCGCCCTCGACGGGTTCGGGCTCGGCCCCGGCGCCGTTGCCGAAATCGCGGCAGCCGGCGGATTCGTACGGCCACGCCGGGAGGTCGATGCTCTTGTCGAGCGTGTCGTAGTCGGCGTGCGTGTTGGCGTCGCGGTCGGCGGCGATCGCCTCGGCGCTCGCTTCGTCGGCGCTCAAGTGCGCGCGCACGATGCGTGCGAACAGCACGTCGCGGTCGCCGTCCTTCAACCCGGTCGCGTTGCCGGGATCTCTCCAGTAGTTGCCCTGCAATGGGAACACGTTTTGCAGCGCGGCGTTGACCGCGCCGATCGTGTGCACGCGCATCCCGAACGCTTGTGATTCCGTGGCGTATTGCGGCGCGTCGGCCGTCAGGTCGTCGAGCGCGCGGTAATCGCGCGGCGTTCCGGGCACGAAGGTGTCGGCCGGGAGCCGGTCGCGATACACGGCGAACACCCACGACGATCCCGGCCCGCGCGTGGGCACGACGATCGAACGCGCGAAGGGCAGCGGCGTGATCGGACCGATGTTGGCCGGCACGTCGAAGCGAACCGCTTGCGGTATCTGCAAGCCCCGCCCGGTGGTGACGAGCACCGCGCCGTCCACGCCGACGTACATGCGGCCGGTGCGCTCGTCGAGCCCGGCGCCGAGCACGTTGACGTCTCCCGACGCGACTTGCCCGACGAACACGCGATGCGCGAGATCGAACACCCACACGGCCTGCGCCGGCGAGCCGACCGTGGAGCCGACGAGCAGCATGCGCTCGGCGTCGTCGTCCACGTACACGTCGCCGCTCGCGTAGCTCCCCGGCAAGTAGTACACGCGCTGCTTCGTCGTGTCGCCGACCGAGACCTCGGCCACCGCCTGCAACCCAGGCGCAGGGACGCCGAGCACTTGCGACGTCGCGCAACCGAGGAACACCGCGTCGCGGGCGAACCCGAGCAACGATTGCGTTTGGTTGGCGATCGCGGATTGGCAGCCGCGTACGAGCGCCGGTCCCCACGTGAGCGCGCCGCCCGCGCGGCCGATCTCCACGAGGAATACACCGGCGAGGCGCGGCGCCTCCACCGGGAACAGCAACGGCACGCTCGCGCTCGGCAGCGCTTGCGCGACGAGCATCACCTTGTCACCCGGACGCGATCGCATGCCGAGCACGCGCGCGCCGTGGGGCACGATGCCGGTGAGCGGTGTCGTGGACACCACCCGCAACGCGTCGACGTCGAGCGTCACGAGCACCGGGTTCACGAAGTTGTTCATCTCGTGCTCGCCGCCGTACGCGAGCACCGTCAGGCGCCGCGCGCCCGCGTCGAACGCGTGCACGCGCGGCCTCCCGCCCGAACCGTTCTGCGGCCAGTACGGCGCGAACACCGCGTGACGCACGCGCTTCAGCGTGCGCGTGTCGTACGCGGTGAGCGTCAGCGCGCCGTCGTCGTCGGGCGCGACGGGATCGGCCGGACGCGTGCGCGCCCCTCCGCCGATCTCGAGCAAACGATGCGTGTGCGCGTCGGGCAGGAGCGCCGATCCGGGGGCGACTGGGAGCGTCCCTGCGCGCTCGAAGCCTTGCGTTGCGCGGGCGGCGGGCGCGGCGAGGAACGCGAGCGGCAACGCGGCGAGAACGCAGGCCGCGGCGCGTCGGCCTCTCGCCAGCCGGTGCATTACGTCCTCCGAAACGTTATTGATCCACGATCTCGACGACGCCGGTGAACGCGAGCGTGTTGAAGCACAGCTTCACGCCGCCCGGACCGGGCGCGCAGTCGAGCAATGGGTTCACGACGATCGCGGCGCTCGCCTGTCCGCGCGCGATCTCTGCGCCGGCCGGCGAACCGAAGCCGCCCGTGCACGTGAAGCCGTTCAAGTTGAGGTCGG
>JBIOWR010000298.1:0-10654 GCA_044868775.1 Actinomycetota bacterium | reverse complement strand
GACGCGCTCGCCCGTCACCGTGCGAGCGAACAGATGTGGCGGGCTCACCGTTCGGGGCTCACCATTTGGGTCTCACCGGTTCTTGCGAACGGCGCCTTTGATCTTCGACACGATCCCGCGATCCTCGTCGACGACCTCGCCGCGCAGCTCCGCGAGGCGCGCGACGATCTCGCGCTCCTCGGCATCGAGGGCACGCGGCACTTCCACGACGAGGTTGGCGACGACGTCACCGGCGCCTCGGCCGCCGAGGTGTGGCACGCCGCGTCCGCGCAAGCGATGGTGCGTGCCCGATTGCGTGCCGGCGTCGAGGTGCACTTCCTCCTCGCCGTCGAGCGTCGGGATCATGACCCGGCCTCCCAGCGTGGCCACGGTGAACGGAACACTCACCGCGCAATGCAAGTCGTCCTCCACCCGATCGAACACCGGATGCCGCTCGACGCCGATCTCGACGTACAAATCCCCGGCGGGACCTCCGCGCTCGCCGGCCCGGCCCCGTCCTGCCAGACGCAACGTGGTGCCGTGCCTGACCCCAGGCGGAACCGCAACCGTCACGTTCGTCCTTCCGGGGAGAATGCCTCGCCCACCGCACTCCTTGCACGGAGACGCCGGAATCTCGCCGGCGCCGGCGCACGTGCCGCACGTCCGCGTCGTCATCATCGTCCCGAAGATGCTGCGTTGCGTGGAACGAATCGAGCCGGTGCCGCCGCAGCGATCGCATTTCACCTTGAACGTGCCGGGCTCGCAGCCGTTTCCGGAGCAGCGCGCGCACGACACCAGGTCGTCGACGGTGATCGTCCTCTCCGATCCGTGCGCCGCTTCCTCGAGCGTGATCGCAACGTGCGTCGCGAGGTCTTCGCCGCGCTCCGGGCCACGACGGCGCCGCGCGCCGCCTCCGCCGAAAGGAGAACCTCCGAAGAACGTCTCCATGATGTCCCCGAGGTCCCCGAACCCGAACGGAGACTCCGCCCGCGCATCGCCGTACATGTCGTACCGCTCGCGGCGCGTGGGATCGCTCAGCACTTCGTACGCCTCGTTGATCTTCTTGAAGCGTTCTTCGGACGCGGTGTCGCCTTGGTTCGTGTCGGGATGATGCTCGCGCGCGAGCCGCCGATACGCCCGCTTGATCTCGTCCTGTGTGGCGCCGCGCCCGACGCCGAGGATCTCGTAGTAATCCGTCGCGCTCATCCGCTGATCTGCTCGATGTGCTCTTGAATGGTTCGCGCGACGGCGCGCGTGATCGCCATCGCTTGTTCGTAATCCATGCGCGTCGGCCCGATGACGCCGACCGTGCCGAGCGGCGTGCCGCCGACCACGTAGCTCGACATCACGACGCTGCACGTCTGCAACGCGTCGTCCTTCATCTCCGCGCCGATGCGCACCGAGGTCGGTTCGCCGAGCCCGCCGGAGAGCAGCTTCATGATCACGGTTTGGCGTTCGAGCGCTTCGATGATGCGCGGCACGCTCTCGGATTCGCCGAACGCGTCGCCGGCCGCGGCGAGGTTCGCCGCGCCGCCCACGAACATGCGCGATTCCTCGCGCACCACCTCGTCGAGCGCGGAGCCGACACCTTCGAACAGCTGCCGTTGCGTCTTGGTCGTCGCGCCGCTGCCGCGTGCAATCGCGTCGACGATCTTCTTCGCGTCGATCAACCGCGCGTCGGCGAGCAGCCTGTTCAGCTCCGCCTGCGCCGCTTCCAGCTCGTTCGCATCGGTGTCGTCCTCCAGCTCCACGACGCGCTTCTCGACACGGCCGCTGTCGGCGACGACGACGAGCAACGCGAGTCGCGGCGTGAGGCGCACGAGGTCGAGGTGGCGAATCTTCGATCCGGTGAGCTGCGGCGCGAGGATCGCCGCGGCCTGGCGTGTGTACGTCGACAGCACCTCGCTCGCCTTTTGCAATATCTCTTCGATGTCGGCGGGCGCGGTTCCCAACGCTTTCTCCAGCGCGCGCTCCTTGTTCTGTTCGAGCGACACCGGTTGCGGCACGTGGTCCACGAAGAAGCGATAGCCGAGGTCGGTCGGGATGCGTCCGGCGGACGTATGCGGCTGCTGCAGGAAACCCATGTCCTCGAGGCGGCTCATATCGTTGCGCACCGTCGCGCTCGAAACGGTGAGCTGGAAGCGACCCACCAGATACTTGGACCCGACCGGCTCTCCCGAGCGGATGAACTCCTGGACGATCGCGTTGAGGATCTCGCCTTGGCGTGCGCCCACATCCGATTCCGACACGTGATTCCTCCGAATAACCGGTTGAGTAGCCGGTTTGAACGGGCTCTGAACGGCGATGTTAGCACTCACCCATATCGAGTGCTAGGCACGCCGATGGTCCTTTCCGCGCAGGGCCGGGCGGCCCTGCCGACACGCTCCGAAACGGGCTGAAATCCGGCGCAGGCGTTCATCGAAAGGACGGAGTCATGACCACAAAGCGTTTCGTTCGCGCTCGCGCGTCCATCGCTCTCGTGTTGCTGGCATTGATCGCGACGGCTTGCGGCACGTCGGAGGAGGTTGCGCAAACGAACGGCACCGTGACCGTGTCGCTCACCGATTTCAAGATCACGGTGTCCGGCACAGCGCCCGCCGGCAAACCCTTCACGATCAAGGTGCGCAACGACGGCAAGGCGCCGCACTCGCTCGCTTTGGACGGAGCCGGCATGACGATGCAAACCGCGATCCTGGCGGCCGGCGCCGCAGCCGATCTGCCGGTGGCACATGCACTCTCGGCGGGCGCCTACAAGCTGTGGTGCACGGTCGGCGGACACAAGGAGGCCGGCATGACCGGCACGCTCGTCGTCGCCGGCGCGGGCGCAACCTCCTCGCCCACCACCGGCGCGATGTCGTCGGAGCAGATGGATCGCGACACCGAAGCCGGCATCAAAGCGTTCCCCGCGAAGACCTCTGCAGTCGGCGGCACAGTGTTGCGCCCGATCGTCCGCAACGGCGTCAAGGAGTTCGACCTCGCCGCGAAGGTCGTTCGCTGGGAGATCTCGCCCGGCCAGTTCGTGGATGCGTACGGATACAACGGGATCGTGCCCGGACCGGAGATTCGCGTGCGCAAGGGAGATCGTGTGCGCGTCGTCGTGCACAACGAGCTGCCCGAGTCGACGACGATGCACTTCCATGGGCTGACCGTGCCGAACGCGATGGACGGCGTGCCGTTCATCACGCAGCCGCTCATCAAGACCGGCCAGACCTACCGCTACGAGTTCACGATCGTCGACGATCCGGGAACCTTCATCTACCACTCGCACCACAACGCCGCGGTGCAAGTCGGTCGCGGTCTGTATGGAGCGTTCATCGTCGAGCCGCGGTCGCGCTCGTGGAACGTCGAGCAGACGTTGTTCCTCGGCGACGGCCACCTCGGCTACAACCTGAACGGCAAGTCGTTCCCCGCGACGGCGCCGATCGTCGCCGCGCGAGGACAGAAGCTGCTCGTGCGCTTCCTGAACGGCGGCGAGCTGCTGCACCCTATGCACATGCACGGCTTCCACTTCACGGTGGTCTCGCGTGACGGGCGGCCGATCCAGCCGTACACCGTGGACACGCTCGTGATCGCTCCGGGCGAACGCTACGACGCGCTGGTCACGCTCAACCTGAAGGGAACGTGGGCATTCCACTGCCACATCCTCACGCACGCCGAAGGCGAGCACGGCATGTTCGGGATGGTGACGGCGGTGGTGGTCGCGTAGTTCAGGGCGCGAGTCTCAAAGCGACCTCGTTTTCGAGGAGGAGGCCGCGGCGGGTGAGGCGGAGCAGCTCGCCGTCGATCTCCACGATCCCCGCGCGCTGCAGCTCGCTTGCTCGCGCCGTCAAGTCCCAGCGGAGGCGGCGGGATGCCTCGGTTAGGTCGAGCCCGTCGATCAGGCGCAGGCGGAGCTGGAGCCACTCGGTGCGTCGCGCGTGCGCGTCGAGGCGTTCCTCACCGTCGCGGGCGTGGGTGGGATCGGCCGCGTAGGCGCGCGGGTTCTTGCGGTTCCAACTGCGCGTGCCGTTCGCGTGGGAGTGTGCGCCCGCGCCGAGGCCTGCGTAGTCGCCTTGGGTCCAGTAGATGAGGTTGTGCCGGCTCGGCTTGCCCCAGTTGGAGACCTCGTAATGGCGATAGCCGGCTCGAGCCAGGACGTCGAGCGCGCGCTCGTACCGCGCGGCTTGCACGTCGTCGTCGGGAGCCGGCATGCGTCCGGCCGCGACGTCGGCGCCGAACTGCGTTCCCGACTCGATCGTGAGCGCGTAGCACGAGACGTGATCCGGTTCGAGCGCGACCGCTTCGTGCAGCGTGCGATCCCAGTCGGCGTCGGTCTCCCCCGGCATCCCGAAGATGAGGTCGAGGCTGACGTTGTCGAACCCCGCGCGGCGTGCTTCGCTCACGGCCCGTGCGGTGGCGCCGGCATCGTGCCAGCGACCGAGGAGCGCGAGCACGCGATCCTGGAACGATTGCGCGCCGATCGAGAGACGGTTCACGCCCGCGTCGCGCAACACCGCCAGACGCGGCGCAACGCACGACTCCGGGTTCGACTCCAACGTGATCTCGCACTCGTCGCCTGCGCCGAACACGGCGACCAGGCGCCGGATCGTCGATGCGAGCATGTGCTCGTCGAGCATCGTCGGCGTGCCGCCGCCGACGAAGTACGAACCGGCGGGCGGGAACGCGTTGGCCGACGCCCACGTCTCCGCTTCGCGCACGAGCGCATCGAGATACGCAGGAGCGAGGTCGTCCATGCCGACGTAGGTGTTGAAGTCGCAGTACGGGCACTTCGACGGGCAGAACGGTACGTGCACGTACACGCCGAACGCCGGCGCAAGCTGAGCCGCGTGCGTGAGGCGCGACGCGGTCTTCACTTCTCCGTTCCCACACGCAACGCCGCGATGAACGCCTCTTGCGGAATCTCCACGCTGCCGATCGTCTTCAAGCGGCGCTTCCCTTCCTTCTGCTTTTCGAGCAGCTTGCGCTTGCGCGTGATGTCTCCGCCGTAGCACTTGGCCAGGACGTCCTTGCGCTTCGCCTTCACGGTCTCGCGTGACACGATGCGCGATCCGATCGCAGCTTGGATCGGAACGTCGAACATCTGCCGTGGTATCAGCTCGCGCAATTTCTCCGTGAGCGCGCGCCCGTACGACTGCGCCTTCTCGCGGTGCACGATCGCGCTGAACGCATCGACCGGCTCGGCGTTGATCAGGATGTCGAGCCGCACGAGGTCCGCGGGCTGGTATCCGATCGGCTCGTAGTCGAGCGACGCATACCCACGCGTCTTCGCCTTCAATTGGTCGAAGAAGTCGAAGATGATCTCGGACAGCGGCAACCGGTAGCGAATCTCCACGCGATCGCTCGACAGGTAGTGCATGCCGTCGAGCACGCCGCGCCGCGACATGCACAACTCCATGAGCGTTCCGATGTACTCCTTGGGAGCGAGGATCAGCGCGCTCACGCTCGGCTCTTCGATGCGTTCGATGAAGTGCGGGTCGGGCATCTCGGATGGGTTCGACACCGAAATCTCCTCGCCGTTGGCGAGGTGCACCTTGTACGCGACGTTGGGTGCGGTGGCGACGAGCTCCAGGTTGAACTCACGCTCGAGGCGCTCGCGCGTGATCTCCATGTGCAGCAGCCCGAGGAAGCCGAGACGGAAGCCGAACCCGAGCGCTTTGCTCGTCTCCGGCTCGTAGATCAGCGCCGCGTCGTTCAGTTGCAGCTTGTCGAGCGCGTCGCGCAGCGCGGGATAGTCGTCGCCCTGCAACGGGAACAGTCCGGCGTACACCATCGGTTTCGGTTCGCGATACCCCGGCAGCGCTTGTTTCGCAGGCTTGCGCGCATCGGTCACGGTGTCGCCCACTTTTGCTTCGCGCACTTGCTTGATGCCGGAGATGAGATAGCCGACCTCGCCGGTGGCGAGCGCGTCGAGCGGCATCTGGTTGGGAGACATGCGGCCCACTTCTTCGACGATGTGCTCCGCGCCGGTCGCCATCATGCGAATCGTGCTGCGCTTGTTCATCGATCCGTCGACGACGCGGATGTAGGAAACGACGCCGCGATACGCGTCGTAAGTGGAGTCGAAGATGAGCGCCCGCAGCGGCGCGTGCGGGTCGCCTTTGGGCGGCGGCACGCGCTCGGCGATCACATCGAGGAGCTCGGGCACGCCGGCGCCGGTCTTGCCGCTGACGAAGAGGATCTCTTCGCGCGCGCAGCCGAGCACTTGCTGGATCTCTTCGGCGACCTTCTCGGGCTGCGCGGCCGGGAGGTCGATCTTGTTGACGACCGGGATGATCTCGAGGTCGGCCTCGATCGCGAGATGGAGGTTGGCGAGCGTTTGCGCCTCCATCCCCTGTGCGGCGTCGACGACGAGGATTGCGCCCTCGCACGCGAGCAGCGCGCGGCTCACCTCGTAGCTGAAATCGACGTGGCCCGGCGTGTCGATCAAGTTGTACTGGTACTGCTGCCCGTCCTTGGTCCAGCCGACCGTGACGGCGGCGGCCTTGATCGTGATGCCGCGTTCGCGTTCGAGGTCCATGCGGTCGAGGAATTGCTCGCGCATATCCCGGGCGCTGACGGCGTGGGTCACCTCGAGGATCCGGTCGGCAAGCGTGGACTTGCCGTGGTCGATGTGAGCCACGATGCACCAGTTGCGGATGAGGTCCTGGGACGGCACGAGTGCCAAGGATACCCGCGTTTTCGCTGGTCGCTCCCGGTTCGGGGTGGCCCCGCGGGGTGGCGACTGGTACACTCCTGCGCCCGTATGGCCAACATCAAGTCCCAGATCAAGCGCAATCGCCAGAACGAGCGAGCGCGCCTGCGCAACCAGTCGGTGAAGTCTCAGCTCAAGACCTTCAACCGCCGGTTCCGCGAGGCCGTTGCGGCCGGCGACCAGGACGCGGCGCGCGCGGCGCTCCTGCGTGCGTCCCGCGCCTACGACAAGGCAGCGGCGTCCGGCGTCATCCACGCCAACAACGCCGCCAACCACAAGTCGAAGCTCCAGCGCGCGCTCAACAAGACGTCGTCCTAAGCGGCGCGGCGGCGCGGCTCTCGCCCCGGCCTCTCGCCCCGGCCTCGTGCGGCCCCGACCCTCTCAGCGCGCGGTGATCTCCTCCACGAGCAGGTCGAGAATCAGGTCGTCCTGCGTCTCGCTCTTGAGCGCGAGGTCTGCGTCGGCGACCAGGCGGTAGGCGCGGCGGATCTCACTCGGCTCGAAGTTGCGCGCCTGCCGGAAGGCGCGCTTCACCTGACCGGGGCGCGCGCCCAGCTCCCGCGCGAGCGCTTCGGGAGCGAGGCGCGGGCCGTCCTTCACCGCCGCAACGACACGAAGCTGCCGCGCCAACTGCGTGACGATCCCGATCGCGTTCTCGCCGTTGTCGATCAAGGAGCGCAACCGCATCAGCGCCTGCGCTCGGTCCCGTTCGAGAACGGCGTCGACGAACTCGTACACCTTCGATTCCAGGCCGTGGAAGCGCGAGCGCACGAGGTCGATGTCGATCCCGCCGTCCACGTCGAGCAGCAACTGGTCGGCCGCGGCCGCAAGCTCCCGCAGGTCGGTGCCGACGGCATCGACCATCGCTTGCGCCGCGTCGTGCGAGATCTTGCGACCGTGCGCGCGCACACGCGCCGACAGCCACTTCGCCGTGTCCCACGGCGCGGGCGCGGGCGCCTTCACGACGTGCACGCCCTTGCCCAGCGCCTTCGCGATCTTGTCGGCCTTCGCGCCCGACGCGATCAGCACGACGGCCGTGCCGGGCTGCGGGTCGGACGCCCAGCGCGCGACGAGATCGACCGACTCGGCCGGAAGGTCCTGCGCGCTGCGCACGACCATCAGCCGGCCGGCATCGAACAGCGACGGCGTCCCGAGCCCGTACAGCAGGGCCGGAGCGTCGCCCGCTTCGACCTCCTCGCGCGCGTATCCATGCTCGTCCGCCTCGCGGCGCACGGCGTCGAGCGCCTCGGATGCGAGGAACTCGTCGTCGGAGATGATCAGCGTGGCCGCGCGCACGCCGCGCATCCTACGCCGCAGCGGCGTCCGGTCGCTGCTCGCGCACGGATAATCGGCCGTGCGCGTCGACCACGATCGAGACGTCGCCGGAGCGATCCGTGCGATACGCGCGCGCTCCGATCTCGGCGAGCGCATCCAGGCACGCGCGTGCCGGATGGCCGTAGTCGTTCGTTCCGACCGGGATGAGCGCGGCTTTCGCTCGTGTCGCCACGTAGAACTCCCGCAGCATGCGCGGCGAGCCGTGGTGTGGAACCTTGAACACGTGCGCGCTCAGCGCCCGGCCCGACTCGAGCAGGCGCAGCTGACCCTCTTCCTGAACCTCACCGCCGAGCAGCACGACGCCGTCGCCGAACCGCACGCGTAGCACGACGGAATTGTTGTTCAGATCGGAGGCCGTCCCCGCGAACAACGGCTCGTTCGGCGCGAGCACCTCGACCGTCGCGTCGGCCAGCCGGTACACGGCGCCGGCACGAACGCGATCGGTCGGCACGTTCTTCGCTCGCAGCGTGCGCGTCAGATCGGCGTAGGAGGAAAGATCGGCCGGCAGCCCCGGATCGAGCGCACGCGTGATGCGCAGCCGGCGCGCGATCGTCGCAAGCCCGTCGACGTGGTCGGCGTGCGGGTGCGTGAGCACGAGCAAGTCGATGCGCCGGATGCGTCGCTTTTGCAGCTTCTCAAGGAGCAGCTTGCCGTCGGGCCCGCCGTCGACCAGCATCGTCGCGTCGTGACGGCGCACGAGAATTGCATCTCCCTGACCGACGTCGAGCGCGGTGACCTCCAGTCCGTTCGGCGGAGGGGGCGCGAGCGCGCCGACCCACACGTCGTTCGCGGCGATGATGCCGACGGCGAGGAGCAGAGCCGCGAACCGCGGTGGCTTCTTGATACGGCGTACCGAGAGCGCGACGAGCACGAGGAGTGCGACGACGGTAGCGCCTGCCACGCCGGTAGGGGTACCGATCGACGCATGCGGCACGCGCGCCAGCACGCCGGCCGCGGCGGTCATCCACCAGAGAAACGGTCGCGCGAGCGTGACGCACACGAGACCGAAACCGCTCCATATCGCTCCGGCCGGCGCGGCCAGGATGCCCAGGACCGTCGCCGGACCGACCGCCGGCACGACGAGCACGTTGGCGACGATCGAGATGAGCGACAACGTATGGAACGTCAGAGCGACGAGCGGCGCCACCGCCAGCTGCGCGGCGAGCGTCACCGCGGCCGCTCTGCCGACGCGCCCGCCAAACACGCGCTGCAAGTGTGGCCCCAACGTCAGGAGGCCGAGCGTGGCGAGCGCCGAGAGCTGGAATCCCGTCGCGTGCACGATGAACGGATCGAACGTGATGAGCACGAGCGCGGCGACGGCGAGCGCGGTCAACGTCTCCCGCCGCGTTCCCAACGCGAGCCCGCACAGCGCAACCGATGCCATCACGCCGGCACGCATGACGCTCGGCTCGAATCGCGTGACCGCCGCGAACGACGCCAGCGCGACGGCGAGCACGACGAGCGTGAGGCGTCGCCCGGCACGAAGCCACCGCATCGCGAACGCGATCGCGCCGAGGAGCAAGGCGACGTTGCCGCCGCTCACCGCCAGCAAGTGCGTCAGCCCGGTCGTGCGGAAGTCGTCCTCGACGTCCGGATCGAGCCGGCTCGTGTCGCCGATGGTCACGCCGAGCAGCAAGCCTCCTTGACGCGCAGGGATACGTAACGCCGGCCGCGTCACGGCGGCACGTCCCGCGCGACCGATCACGTCGAGCGGCGCGCGCGGTCCTTCGACGCGCGTGATCGACTGCGGCCGCGCATAGGCGCGCGCGCTCACACCGGCCCACCTAAGGCGCGCCGCCGCTGCACGCAACGCCGGTGCGTCGGGACCGCGCGGCTCCCGTAACAGCGGGCCAAGCCGGGCGTCGACCCGCAGACGGTCGCCGACTTCCGGCGCACGCTCCGGCGGCGGACGGACCGCCACGTGCACACGCTCGCGCACGCCGACGCGCCTTCCATCCAGCGTCGCGCGCGAGACGCCGAGCGGGAACCGGAGGACGCCACCCATCTCGCGCGGTTGCGCGAGCACTCGCCCGTCGAGCACGGCATCCGCTCCAACGTGACCCGCACGGCCGAGCGCGGACCCTTCGATGCTCGCAAGACGCAGCCCGGCGAGACACGCCCCGAACAGCACCGCCGCGACGAACGCAGCCGCGGTCGCCCGCGAACGCGCCCGCGCGAGCACCACGCCCGCGCCGATGGAGCACATCGCAGCGAGCCCGAGCGCGAACGACGCCACCGGACCGAATCGCGCCCACTCCGTCACGAGAACACCTGCGCTCATGGCTGCCGCAAGCGCGAAGAGGCGAACCGAAGGCGCGCTCATACGATCACGTAATCCTTGAGCGCATCGAACTTCTTCTGACCGATGCCCTCCACCTTCAGAAGGTCGCGCACGTCACGGAACGGTCCGTGGTGCGTTCGATAATCGACGATCCGTTGCGCGAGCACCGGCCCTACGCCGGGTAAAGCATCGAGCTCCGCGACCGATGCGGTGTTGATGTTGACCTTCGAGCCGGCGCCGCCGCTGGACGCACCGCCACCGTCGCCTGCGGCGGCAGGAGGCGCTTCGCCCCGACGCGGCACGTAGACGCGTTCTCCATCCGTCAGCTGCCGCGCGAGGTTGAGCGTGGACGCGTCTGCGTCCGGCGC
>JBIOWR010000297.1:0-2381 GCA_044868775.1 Actinomycetota bacterium | reverse complement strand
GATTGGGAAGCAGCGGTGCGTGCGCTCGCAGCGGCCGACAGACCGGTGCTGATGATCGGCTCGGACGTGTGGATGGACGGTGCGGAGCACGCGCTCCGCAGGCTCGCCGAGCGCCATCAGGTTCCGGTGTTCATGAACGGCATGGGTCGTGGAGTG
The DNA here is from genome assembly GCA_044868775.1 of Actinomycetota bacterium. Taxonomy (GTDB): domain Bacteria; phylum Actinomycetota; class AC-67; order AC-67; family AC-67; genus JBIOWR01. The sequence goes on along the minus strand of JBIOWR010000297.1, from coordinate 2,225 downwards.
CTGCCGGCCGATCATGCGCTGGCGTTCTCCGCAGCGCGCGGTCATGCGTTCAACAACGCCGATCTGGTGATCGTGGCCGGCACCAAGCTGGATTTCCGCCTCGGCTTCGGCAACTTCGGCTCCGCGAAGGTCGTGCACATCGTCGACGATCCCTCACAGATCGCGCAGCACGTGCACCTCGAGGCGTGGGTCGCGACGAGCTCCCTGCAACACGCGTTTCAGGCGTTGGAGGATGCGATTCCGGGGGATCGGGGTGAGTGGATCGGGTCTCTGCAAGCCGTCGAAGCGGAGAAACGCGCGGCGCTCGAGAGCGAGCTCCACGCGGACTCCACGCCGATGCACCCCGCGCGCGTGTACGGCGAGCTGCTCCCTCGTTTGAAGAAGGACGCGATCGTCATTTGCGACGGCGGAGACTTCGTGTCGTACGCCGGCAAGTACGTGGACGTGTTCGAGCCGGGAGGATGGCTCGATCCCGGCCCGTTCGGCTGCCTCGGCACAGGCCCGGGGTACGCGCTCGCCGCGGGGCTGCTGCATCCCGGGCGGCAAATCGTCGTGATGCTCGGCGACGGCGCTGCCGGCTTCGGCATGGGCGACTGGGATTCGCTCGTACGCTTCGGCGTCGACGTGACCATGGTGTGCGGCAACAACGGCATCTGGGGCTTGGAGAAGCACCCGATGCGATTCCTCTACGGCTACGACGTCGCGGCCGAGCTGCGCCCGGAGACGCGCTACGACGAAGTGATGAAAGCGCTAGGCGGTCACGGCGAGCTGGCGCGCACTCCCGAAGAGCTCGCCGCCGCGCTGGATCGGGCGCTCGCGACGCCGGGACCGTCGCTCGTCAACGTGGTCACCGATCCGGGCGTGGCGTATCCGCGAAGCGCGAACCTGGCCTGAAATACGCTAGCGCTTGGTGCGCCGAATCTGATCCCGCTTGCGCTCCATGCGTCGCTGCACCATCTCCGACGAACGTTTGGGAGGCGGTGCGACTCCCTGCTTGATCACCAAGAACGCGACGACGAATCCAACCACGGCGAACACGATGTCGACCGCGAAGACCCATGCGTCCCGGCCTTGCGGCCCGATGGCGACGCCGAGCACGAGCGCGGCGACGAGCGCGCGTGAGGCGACCACCGGCCAGCGCCACTCCCGCAACAATCCGTAGGAGACGAAGAACACGATCGCAAACGCCATGATCGCAAGCTGCGTGCGCGCGTCGCGCGTGATCGTGGTGCTGGTGGTCTCGATCGGGCGCGTGACGAGCCATACGGCCCACACCACCCACAACGCGGCGAGAAAACGCCGCGCGATCTGGTTGCGGCGTTGTGTCGCGGCGTCAAGCTCGGGCAAGGAAACGCTCCATGTCCACGACGGCGCGGCGATGGCGCGCGCGGCCGATGAGCTTGTCGCCCTCGTGCGCGACGCACGCGAACTCGAGCGTGCGGCCATCCGGGGAGACGGACACCAGCTCCGCCTCGGCGCTTACGTGAGCGCCGATCTTCGAGGCGGCGAGGTGGTCGAGCTCGGCCCACACGCCGACCGTGGTGCTTCCTGCCGGCAATACGCCGTCCACGGCGTCCACGGCGGCCACGGCGGCATCCTCCATCATCGCGAGCAGCGCCGGTGAGCCGAACACCGGCACGCTCCCCGAGCCCAATTTCAAAGCGGTGAGGTCCTCGGTCACGACGCGGGACGCCGCTCCGCGCAGGCCTGCAACGAGCTTCTCCATGGTTTCTATAATGACCGGCGGGCGCACTCCGCGCACCCGGCCTCGAACGGCCCTCGATTCCATGGACGGACCTGCAGGTGTGATGGCGCTCGTGCTCGCCGAGACGACGGTGGGCGGCTGCGCCGTGTTGTGGAGCACGACCGCGTGGCGCGACATCCGCCACGGATTCTTCAAGCTGATCGGGACCACGCTCGCGGTGACGGCGTTGCTGGCGTGGCTCGCCGCCCGCGCGCCGCTCGGCGGCAGCGACGCCACCGGCACGGCCGCGGTCGCGTACTGGTTGCTGCTGGCGACCGCGGGCGTTGCGATCCTGTGGCAAGTGTTGCTGTGGAGCGGGCTCGACGAACCCAGCCGCTACGCCGGCATCCTCGCGATCCCGCTCGGGCTCGCCGCGCTGATCGCGCTTGCTGCGCTCCCGGGCTCGTCGCACGCAACCGGGGTCGGCGTGTTCCAGCTCCTCTCCGGAGCGTTGTTCCTGGGAGCGGTGACCGACGGGCTC
>JBIOWR010000296.1:0-19457 GCA_044868775.1 Actinomycetota bacterium | reverse complement strand
CTCGCCACACCTTCAGCCGTTTGCCCTCGCACGTCGTCCACGCGCCCGGGGACGGATTGAACGCACGCACGTCGTTGCGAATCTGCTCGGCCGGCCTGCTCCATTCGATCTCGGCCTCTTCGGGCTTCACTTTCGGAGCCGGGCTCGCCAGCGCAGGGTCTTGCGTCGTGGGTTGGAGCGTTCCGTTTTCGAGTCCGTCGATGCTGTTCACGAGGAGGCGAGCGCCGATCGGTGCGAGCCTCTCGAGGAGCTCTCCCGCGGTCTCGTCTTCGCCGATCGGAGTCTCTTCCTGGAGGAGGATGGGGCCGGCGTCCACGGCGGGCTCCAGCAAGAACGTGGTCACGCCCGTCACGCGCTCCCCCGCTTGCACCGCGCGCGCAACCGGCGCCGCGCCGCGGTACCTCGGCAACAGCGAGAAGTGCGCGTTGATCGCAGGCGCAACTTCGAGGACCGAACGCGCGAGGATATGTCCGTACGCGACGACCGCGAGCACGTCGGGACTTCGCTCCTTCAGCGCTTCCACGAACTCGGGCGTCTTCGGCGACTCCGGTTGCAACACCGGCAGGCCGGCTTCTGCCGCGACGAGCTTGGCCGGCGGCGGTTGCAACGCGCCGGATCGCCCTCGCGGCCGGTCGGGCTGCGTGACGAGCGCAACCACCTCGTGCTTGGAGTCTTCGAGAAGCGTGCGAAGCGCGACGGCGGCGACGTCCGGAGTTCCGAGGAAGACGGCGCGCATCAAAGCGCCGTGTGACCTTTCGCCGGCGCCGGCGCGAGGCCCATCTCCTGCTCGCGCAACCGCTTCATCGCTTCCTTGCGAAGCTCGGGCGTGAGCCGGTCGACGAACAGGATGCCGTTGGTGTGGTCGACCTCGTGCTGGAAGATGCGCGCGAGCAAGTTCTCGGCTTCGATCTCGACAGGTGTCCCGTCGACGCGCCGGCCCTTCACGCGTACGCGCGTGGAACGTACGACCGGCAGGTACAGACCCGGCAGCGAGAGGCAACCTTCCTCGGCTTCGTTCGTCTCCTCGCTGTACCAGGTGATCTCGCCGTTGCACAGCGCGCCGCTCTCGTCCTCCGCGCCCGAGTCGTAAGTGATGAGCCGCTTCGACACGCCGACCTGCGGCGCGGCGAGACCGACGCCGGGCGCTTCGTGCATCGTGTCGAGCATGTCGTCCGCGAGACGCGCGAGCTCAGCGTCGAACTGCGTAACGTCGGCGGCCTTGGTGCGCAAGATCGGGTCGCCAAAATACCGCATCTGCAGGACAGCCAACGGTCGCGCCTCCCTGTTCCGGTTGTCGTGACGGTTGCAAGTCTAGTAAGCGGCGATTGGAGCGCGCTGCAAGCTCACGGCAGGACGTCGACCGGGTCGACGTCGACGCGCACGTCGGTGCCGCCGGCGCGCCAGCGGGCGGCGAGTGGATGCAGCGCGGTGAGGAGTGCCTGCCGGTCGCGCGAGCGCACGACCAGCGCCGCGCGGCCTTCGCGCTCCGCGGGGCCCAGTAGGTCCGCTTGCGGAGCGGCACGCGTGATCTCGTCGGCGACGCTTCGCATCCTCTCCGGAGGCGCATCCACGCGTACGAGCGTGGCGAACGGCGGATAGCCGAGCTCCTCGCGGCGCGCGAGCTCGTCGCGCCAGAACCGTGCCGTGCTCCAGCGGACCAGGCCGGCGATCGCGGGATGGCGCGGCTGCGCGGTCTCGACGACGAGCACGCCGGTGCGGTCGAGCCAGCGGCCGACGCGTCCCCACGTCTCGAGCGCCTCCTCGGCCGCGCGGAACTCCGGCACGGCCAGCGCCGCGTCCGCGTCCACGACGGCAACGCATCTGATGTTCTCCAACGCAACGTCCTTCGCGATCACGGGGCTCGCGATGATGAGCCTCGCTTCGCGCGACGCTCGTTCGAACGCGTCGGGATCGCGTGCGGCCTTCGCGTCCAGCCACGTCGCCGGCGTGGCGAGCACACGTTCGGTACGTTGCACGATGCGGCGCGCTTCCTCGCCGGTGCGGTGCACGAGCAGCACCGCGCGGCGGCCTTCGTCGAGCGCGCGCCGCAGGGCTGCGAGCGTGCGCGCGTTCGGCACGTGGCGGTCGTCGGCTTTCGTGCGATCGACGGCGACCACCGCGGGCCGCACCGCGTGGTGCGCGGTGTGCAACACCGGCTTCAGCAATCGCCGTCGAAGCGCGAGCTGCACCTCCGCCGACGCGCCGACGACGACGAGCGTTGCGCCGGCTTCGCGCGCGCGGTGCGCGGCGACCGAGCGTGCGCGATACCGCGGCGCGCGCTTCTCCTTCAGGGAGATGTGATTGTCGTCGTACACGACGACGAGCCCGAGGTCTCGCACGGGAGCGAACACGGCGCCGCGCCCACCGGCCGCGATGCGAACGTCGCCGCGCCGCAGCGCGAGCCAAGCGCGGTAGCGCTCCCGGTCGGATCGGTCGCTGCCGAGCCACGCGACGTGCTCGCCGAGCCGTTGCACTAGCGTCGTCGCCACGCTCGTGTACGCGCGAACCTCCGGGAGGACGATGATCGCCGACGTGTTGCGTTGCAGCGCCTGCAGCGCCATCGACACGAGCACGTCGCCGCGCGACTCGTCCGGCAGGGGTCCCCATACATAGCCGCGATAGCGTCCGTCGGCGATCGCGTCGAGCATCTGTGCGGCGCCGGTGTACGAGCCGGTCCAGGCGGCGTCGGGCTCCGGCCGAGGCGTGCGTGGCGGGTGCTGCTCGCGTTTTTCTTCCGAGGCGATGCGTGGGGGGACTGCCGTTCCGAGCGCCTCGCCGAAGCTGGAGAGGCAGGTATCGGCGACGTGCCGGCACAGCGCGACCAGCTCGTCGTTCAGGCCGGGCCCGAGCACCGACTTGATCGGTTGCGTGCGCGCCACGTCGGATTCGTCGAGCAGCTCCACCACGACGCCGTTGCGCAGCTTGCCGCGCACCGGCACGCGCACCACCGAGCCCATGTGAACCTCGGCGTGCTCGGGGATGCGATACGTGTACGCCTGATCGAGGTGGCCGACACCCGAGCCCACGAGAACGACGTGGGCGAAGCTCACCGCGTTCTGCGCCGGGCTCAGCCCAGCAGACGCTTCAGCTCGTCGGCGCGGTCGGTGCGCTCCCAGGTGAAGTCCTTCTCTTCGCGACCGAAGTGCCCGTACGCCGCCGTCTGCTGATAGATCGGGCGGCGCAGGTCGAGGTCGCGCAAGATCGCCGCCGGCCGCAAGTCGAAGAGCTCCTGGATCGCCTGCTCGATCTTGGTCACGTCGACCTTCTCGGTGCCGTACGTCTCGACCTCCACGGAGATCGGCCGCGCCACGCCGATCGCGTACGCGACCTGGATCTCGCACCGGTCGGCGAGCCCCGCCGCGACCACGTTCTTGGCGACCCAGCGCGTGGCGTACGCGCCGGAGCGGTCCACCTTCGTCGGGTCCTTGCCGCTGAACGCGCCGCCGCCGTGCCGCGCCATGCCGCCGTAGGTGTCCACGATGATCTTGCGTCCAGTGAGACCGGTGTCGGCCTTGGGCCCTCCCAGCTCGAACACGCCGGTCGGGTTCACGAGCAGCTTGTAGTCGGTGAAGTCGAGACCGACGTCGTGCAGGATCGGCTCGACGACGTGCTCCTTGATGTCGGGGCTGAGCAACGTCTCGATGTCGATCTCCGGTTGGTGCTGCGCGCTGACCACCACGGTGGTCACCCGCTTCGGCGTGTAGCCGTCGTACTCCACGGTTACTTGCGTCTTGCCGTCGGGCCGCAGGTACGGAACGATCCCGGCCTTGCGCACCTGCGCAAGCCGGTGCGACAGGCGGTGCGCAAGGTAGATCGGCATCGGCATCAGCACCGGCGTCTCGTTGCACGCGAAGCCGGTCATCATTCCCTGGTCGCCCGCGCCCTGCTCGTCGAGCTCGTCCTTCTTCTCTCCCGCGCGAATCTCGTACGCGCGCTCGACGCCTTGCGCGATGTCGGGCGACTGGTCCTGGATCGCGACGAGCACGCCGCACGTCTCGCCGTCGAAGCCGTACTTCGCGCGCGTGTACCCGATATCGGTGATCACGCGACGCACGATCGACGGCACGTCGATGTACGTGCTCGTGGAGATCTCTCCCCCGACGATCGCGAGCCCGGTTGTGACGAAGGTCTCGCACGCCACGCGCCCGAAGGGATCGTCGCGGAGGATCGCGTCGAGGATCGCGTCGGAGATCTGGTCGGCCATCTTGTCGGGGTGACCTTCGGTCACGGACTCCGACGTGTAGACCCAGCGTCGCGGCATGGTCTCGGGCTCCTTGGGCTCTCGTGGTGTGCTGTGCAGTATAGCTTCGCTAGTCCTGGTAGACGGCGTCGATTTGCACGTCCTCCCACGAGGGCTCGTCCTGGTAATGCTCCATCATTCGTTGGAAGAGCGCGTCCATCGCCGGGTCGTCCGCGAGCTTCATGTACGCCTGCTTCGTCTCGCACAGGAAGATGGAGACCGTGACGTCCGGATGATCGTTCTGCGTGCCGCGGTACCAGACGACCTTGCCGTCGATCGTCGGGCGGATCTTCTCCATGAACTCTTGCTCGAGTGTTTCGAGGTCTTTCTCGTGCCCCGGCTTCACCTTGACTCGCGAGATCGTGCCGTACATCGCTCTCCTCCTGCTCTTGGCGCCCGTCCGGGAGCGTACACCGTTGGTGTGACAGAGTCCCGCATAACCCGACCGGTGCGATCCTCCCCTGCGGAGGTAGTCACGTCACCCGCGAGTTTCGTTTCAAAATAACAACACGCACGTGTTGTCAAAATGAAACAAAGTCACCGAGCGACTGGGAGCGCTGCGAAGGTGAGGTCGGCGGAGCGCCGGCCGGACGAAGCGCCACCGCCGGCCGTGCGACGCAGGTGCGTTCAGTCCACGCCTTGCGCGAGGCCCACGAGCAACAAGATCGCGATCGTGGCGGCGGCGATCCAGCCGAGCGCGATGCCGGCTTTGGCGAGGCCGAGCTGCGCGGAGCCGGCCGGCATCGAGCGCGCGCCGCGGGTGCCGGTGACGATCGCGGCGACCGGGATCATCGCGAGCAACACATAGAACGCCACGTCGATCGTCGTGAGGAACGGCAGGATCACGACGAACAGTCCGAGGATGCCGAGCACGAGCGACGTGACGGCGTTCTGCTGGGATTGAGCTATGCGCGTCGCCTTGGAGACGTGCTTCACGAGCGCGAAACCGCATTGGCCGCACACCTCCGTGGTTGCGCCCACCGGCATGTTGCACCGGGGACACCTGCGGTCGATCGCGTTCACGCCGAGCGCGATGCGAGCGTGGCGGCGATCGTGTCGCAGATCGCGCGGGCCATGGCGGCTTTGGTTTGCAGGGGAAGGTGGGACTCGCCGCCGTCGGCGCTCAAGAGAACGGCTTCGTTGGTGTCGTGCTCGAAGCCGGTGTGCGCCGTGCCGACGACGTTGGTCACGATGAGGTCGAGGTTCTTGGCCGTGAGCTTCTTGCGCGCGTGGGCGACGGCGTCCTCGGTTTCGGCGGAGAAGCCTACGAGCAATTGATGCGTCTTGGTGCGGCCGAGCTCGGCGAGGATGTCTTCGGTGCGCTCCAAGACGATCGCGGGGGTGCCGTCGTCCTTCTTGATCTTGGAGGACGACGGCGACGCGGGGCGGAAGTCGGCGACGGCTGCGGCTTTGACGATGACGTCGTTGTCATCAAAACGCGAGAGCACCGCGTCGCGCATCTCCGCTGCGGTGCGCACGCGCACCAGGGACACGCGATCGGGTTCGGGCAGGGACGTGGGCCCGGACACCAGGGTCACCGACGCGCCGCGGCGCGCGGCCTCGGTGGCGATCGCGTAGCCCATCTTGCCGCTGGAGCGGTTCCCGATGAAGCGCACGGGGTCGATCGGCTCTTGGGTGCCCCCGGCGGTGACGAGCATGCGCACACCGGCGAGGTCGCGGCCGTGCGACAACGCGGCGACGATCGCCTCCAGGATGAGCGGATGCGCGGCGAGGCGGCCGATGCCTTCGTCGCCGCCGGCGAGCTCGCCGGCTTCGGGGTCGACGATCACCGCGCCGCGGGTGCGCAACGTCTCCACGTTGGCGCGCGTCGCGGGATGCTCCCACATCTCGGTGTGCATGGCCGGCGTGACGACGAGCGGCGACGTCGAGGTGAGGAGCACGTTGGTGAGCAGGTCGTCGGCGATCCCGTGCGCCATCTTCGCGATGACGTTCGCGGTTGCGGGTGCGACGACGACCACGTCGTGCGTTCGCGCGAGGCGGACGTGCAGCACGTGCTCGGGGGAATCGAAGACGTCGGTAGGAACGGCGCGGTGCGTGACGGCTGCAAACGTGGCGGCGCCGACGAATCGTTGCGCCGCCTCCGTCATCAGGACTTGTACCTGGGCGCCGGCCTTCACCAGAAGGCGGGCGAGCTCCACGGCCTTGTAGCAGGCGATCCCGCCGGTGACCCCGAGAAGAACGCGGGCGCCCCGGAGGGCGCCCAACTCGGACTGCGAGGCCGTCACTTGATCCCTTCGACCTGGCGTTCGTAGGCGATCTTGCCGTTCGCGACCTCCTCGAGGGCGGTCGTAAGCGGCTTGGCGCCCGGTGCCTGCGGCACGAGCGGCGGGACGAACTCCCCGATGCCCTCCCCGAGCTGGCTGTAGTACGAGTTGATCTGGCGCGCGCGCTTGGCGGCCATGATCACCAGCGTGTACTTGGAGTCCACCTGGCTGAGCAAGTCGTCGATCTTCGGTTCGGTCATGGTCATCGGGGCTGTCCTTCCGGTGGCTATCGCCGAATCAGGAGGAAGCCATTATAGCCAGGACCTGCTCCACGGCCTCGTCGAGGTCCTCGTTCACGACGCGGTAGTCGAACTCGTCGGCCGCCTCCAGCTCGTGCCGGGCGATCTCGAGCCGTCTGGCCAGCACGTCAGGGCCCTCGGTGGCGCGCAAGCGAAGCCGCTGCTCGAGCGTGGCCCAGTCCGGCGGGTGCACGAAGATCGTGACCGCGTCGGGACGGGCCACCTCTACCTGGCGGGCGCCCTGGACCTCGATCTCGAGGATGACGTCGTCGCCGCGCGCTAGCGCCTCGTCGACGTGCGCGACGGGCGTGCCATAGAGGTGCCCCGCGTAGCCCGCATACTCCAAGAAGGCCTTTTTATGGACGAGTTCGTCGAACGTCTCCGCGTCGACGAACCGGTACTTGCCTTTCGTCTCCTCGCCGGGGCGGGGAGGCCGCGTCGTCACCGAGACCGAGCAGACGGTCTTCGGGCGACGACGCAGCACCTCCGCGACCAGCGTCGTCTTGCCGACCCCCGAGGGGCCCGAGAGGACGAAAAGCTTGGGCAGGGCTACTTGGAGTTGAACTCGTCGAGCAGGGCGTCCTTTTGCTTGCCGCCCAGGCCGCGGATCCGACGGGTCGAGGAGATGTCGAGGCGCTCCATGATCTTGCGGGCGCGCACCTTGCCGACGCCCGGAAGAGCTTCGAGGACCGCCGACACCTTCATCTTGCCGATCGTGTCGTTGTTCTGCTGATCCAAGACCTGGGGAAGGGTGAGTTGCGCCGTCTTCAACTGCTGCTTGATCTCGGCGCGTGCCTTGCGCGCTTCGGCTGCCTTTTCGAGGGCCTGCTTTCGCTGCTCCTCGGTGAGCTGAGGGAGCGGCATATCTCGACCTCCTTCGCTGGGCCGTGAGACGGGCGGAGCATACCATTCGGGACCCGCCCGGACAAAGGTTTGCGCAGGTCAGGGGCCACGTCCGCTACACCACCGCCTCGCGATGTCAAGTTAGGTCGTCTGTGGCAGGCTTTGCGCCGCCATGGAGCCCTCGCACCGCCCTCCCACCGTAGCCGTGATCGGCGGCGGCATCGCCGGGCTCGCCGCCGCGTACACGGTGACGCGTTTGGAGCCGGACGCGCGCGTGACGCTCGTCGAGGGGTCGGACCGGCTCGGCGGGAAGATCTCTTCCTCGTTGTTCGCGGGCGTTCTGGTGGAAGAAGGCCCGGATGCGTTCCTCGCGCGCGTGCCGGACGCCGTGCAGCTGTGCCGCGAGGTGGGCCTGGGAGACGACCTCGTCGCGCCGCGCACGTCTCGTGCGTACCTATGGAGCGGTGGGCGTTTGCGGCGCATCCCGGCGGAGACGTTCCTCGGCGTGCCCTTCGGCTTCGCGTCGATCGCCGCATCGGGGCTGCTCTCCGCGCAAGGCATGTCGCGCGCGTCGCTCGATCTCGTGCTGCCGCGCACGCGGCTGCCACAGGATCCGTCCGTGGGAGAGCTGGTGCGAGCACGGTTCGGGGACGAAGTCTTCGCGCGTCTCGTCGAGCCGATGCTCGGCGGCGTGTACGCGGGCGACGCCGAGACCTTGAGCGCGTCGGTCGTGCTCCCCGATGTCGTGCGGCTCGGGCGATCGCATCGGTCTCTCGCCGTTGGGTTGCGCGCGCATCGTGCGCGCGTTGCCGGGCGCGGGCCGGTGTTCTTGACGGTGCGCGGCGGGCTCTCTCGTTTGGTCGAACGCTTGGGTGCGGCACTGGAGCGTTGCGACGTGCGCACCGGCGTGCGTGCGTCCACGATCGCGCGCGGACGGCGCGGGTTTCACGTGCGGACGCCGGAGGGCGTGCCGATGGCGTGCGACGCGGTGATCGTTGCGACGCCTTCGTTTGCGGCGGCGTCGTTGCTGCGCTCGCTCGTGCCAGCGGCGTCGGCGGAGCTCGACGGCATCGCGTACGCGAGCGTGGCCACCGTGACGCTTGCGTACAACCCGGGTGCGTTGCAGCGTCCGCTCGCCGGCAGCGGCTTCCTGGTGCCGCGCGTCGAGAACAAGCTCATCGTCGGGTGCACGTGGATGACGTCGAAGTGGTCGCATCTCGCGTCGGCGGGTTGCACGATCATCCGGTGCGCGGTGGGTCGCGTGGGAGACGAGCGGTGGATGGCTCTGTCGGAATCGGATTTGGTTGCGCGCGTGCACGGCGAGCTGGTCGAGGCAATCGGCGTGCGGGAGCCTCCCGTGGAGTCGCGCGTCGTTGCGTGGGAGCGATCGATGCCGCAATACGTGGTCGGTCATCCGGCGCGGCTCGCGCGCATCGACATGGCGCTGGCGGACGTGCCGGGTGTGTTTCTCGCCGGCGCGGGATACCGAGGCATCGGCCTCCCGGCGTGCATAGCCCAAGGCCGGGCCGCGGCGGCGCGCGCGGTGGAGTTCGTGCGCTCTATGCGTTGAGCGTGCGGCTTCCGGGAGCGTCGATCTCCAGGCCCTTCTCGCACAGCGGGCACTCGCTAGGGTCCCACGTGGTGGCTTCGAGGCGGAGCAGCGCTTCGAGGCGGAACGGCGGCGGAGACTCGCTGCGATCGACGAGCGCGCCCACGCCTGCGACGCGTGCGCCGGCTGCTTGCGCGATCGCGATGCACTCGGCGGCGGAGCCGCCGGTGGTGATCACGTCCTCGGCCACGAGCACGTGCTCGGCGCGATCGATCCACTGGCCGCGGCGCAATGCGAGCTCGTCGTCCTTCGCCCGCTCCGCGAAGACGAATCGCGCGTCTATGACGTCCGCGACGGCGAACCCGAGCGGGATCGCGCCGACGGCGGGGCTCAGCACCACGTCGATGCCGGCGTCTTGCGAGAAGCGCGCCGCCAGCAACGTCGCGAGCGAGCGCGTGACGCGCGGATGCGCGAGCACGCGCTGCTTCTGGAAGTACACGTCGGAATGGCGTCCGCTCGTCAGCTTGAAGTGGCCCTGTTGCAGCGCGCCGGTGCGCTCGAAGACGTCGCGTATCTCGGCCGGGCTCACGCGCGAATCTCCGCGAGGATCGCTTCGGCCGCGGCGCGCGGATCGGGCGCGCGCGTGATCGGGCGCCCGACGACGATGTGCGTCGCGCCGGCGCGCAGCGCTTCGCCCGCGGTTGCCACGCGTGCCTGGTCTTGCGCGTCGTCGCCCGCTGCCCGCACGCCGGGCGTCACGACCAGGAAGTCGTCGGGCACGACCGCGCGCACCGCTTCGAGGTCGGCGGGCGAGCACACGATGCCGTGACACCCGCACTCCACCGCGAGCTGCGCGAGCAGCGGAACCGCTTCGGCGATCGGCGGCAAGCGCATCTCGGCGAGCGCGTTGTCGTGGAGGCTCGTGAGGATCGTGACGGCGAGCAGGGAGCTTCCGTCTGGTGTGGCGTTGGCCGCAGCTTCGAGCATCGCGCGTCCGCCGAGCGAGTGCACGGTGAGCATCGACGGCCGCAGCGGCGCGAGCGCGCGCAGCGCGCTTTCCACCTGATGCGGGATGTCGTGGAGCTTGAGGTCGAGGAACACGGGAGCGTCGATCGCGCGCACGGCGTCGGGACCTCCCACGGCCCACAGGGTGAGCCCGACCTTGAAACCTCCGGCAACGTCTCCGATCGCTTTCGCGGTCGCCACGGCGTTGTCGACGGACGGCACGTCCAGCGCAACGATCAACGGGTTCCTCATCCTTCGATCTTCACCTGTCCTCTCACCTGGTCGACGTTCGCGATTCCTTTGTCATCGAGCAATTGGGTGAGCTCGTCGAGCACGTGCTCGGTTGCTTTGGGATCGAAGAAGTTTGCGGTGCCCACCGCAACGCACGTCGCGCCGGCGAGGATCAATTCCAATGCGTCGGCGCCGGTCCGCACGCCGCCCATGCCGATGATCGGAACGTGCGGCAGCGCGCGATGCACGAGCCAGATGCAGCGCACGGCGATCGGCTTGATCGCCGGTCCGCTCAGCCCGCCGGTTGCAGTCGACAGCTTGGGGCGGAACGTGGTCGTGTCGATCGCCATGCCGAGGGTCGTGTTGATGAGTGCGAGGCCGTCGGCCCCCGCGGTGGTCGCGGCTTCGGCGATAGCGACGACGTCGGTGACGTCGGGAGAGAGCTTGGGGATCACGGGCACACGCGTGACTTCTTTGACCGCGCGCGTCACGTCGTGGGTGCGTTCGGGCGAGAGCGCGAACATGAAGCCGCGCTCTTCGAGGTTGGGGCACGAGAGGTTCAGCTCGACGGCAACGAGCCCGGGCGCGCCGTCCAGCGCGCGCGCACACGCGACGTACTCCTCGACGGAGTGACCGCCGATGCTTGCGATCGCGGGGACGTTGCGCTCGGCGAGCCAGGTAAGGTCGCGCTCACGGAACGCCTCCACGCCGGGGTTCTGGAGGCCGATCGCGTTGAGCATGCCGCTCGGGGTCTCCGCGCCACGGGGCGGGTCGATGCCGAGGCGCGGGTTCAGTGTGACGGTCTTGCACACCACGGCGCCGAGACGGGTGAGATCGACGAAGCGGCTCATCTCCTTGCCCGAGCCGAAGCATCCGGATGCCGTGACGATGGGGTTTGCGAGCGTGACGCCGGCGAGGTTGACGCGCAGGTCGGCGCTCATCGCCACTCCACCACCGCTCCGTCGAACACCGGACCTTCGGTGCAGCAGCGCACGTGCTTCACGCCTTCGCCGGTGCGCACCGGGACGACGCACGTCCAGCACACGCCCACGCCGCACGCCATGAACTCCTCGGCGGCGACTTCGCACGTTGGTACGCTCGTGCTCATCTGCGCGACCGCGGCGAGCATCGGCATCGGGCCGCATGCGTACACCGCCGCGGGGGTCTCTTTGCCGAGCAGCGCTTGGAGGGCATCGGTGACGAGGCCGCGCACGCCGGCGCTGCCGTCTTCGGTCGCCACGATCGTCTCGTCGAAGCAATCGCGCGCCTCGGTCGTTCCGAACACGCGACGCGCCGTGGCCGCGCCGGTGATGAGCACGGTGCGGCGACCTTCCGCGTGCAGCTCGTGACCGAGCTGGAACAGCGCGGAGGAACCGTAGCCACCGCCGACCATCACGACCGTGCCTTGCGTGGATAGTGGCGTGAAGCCGGTTCCGAGCGGACCCACCACGTCGACGTTCGTGCACGAGCGGCGCGCCGCGATCCAGCGCGTACCGGGACCGACGACGTCGAACGCGATCTCGACGAGGTCGTCGTCCGGGTGCACGCGATAGATGGAGAACGGCCGCCGCAGCAGGTGGCTCGACTCGGGTTCGAGGCCGACGTTCACGAACTGGCCGGGGCGTGCGGTGCGGGCGATCTCCGGCGATTGCAGCGCGAGCACGGCGTACGCGCCGCAGGCGCGTACGCCGGCGACGAGCGCGTCGGTGCGCACGGGCGCGGCCACGGCGCTCACGCGTGAAACTCCTGAAGGCTCGTGACGGTGATCTCCGCACGCTGCAGCGCCGCGATCCCCTGCACGGCCGCTTGCAACCCGGCCATCGTCGTGATCGACGGCACGCCGTACTTCACCGCCGCGGTCCGGATGTAGTCGCCGTCCCGGCGCGGGCCGCTGCCGGCCGGTGTGTTGATCACGAGCGCGACCTCGCCGCGCGCCATCAGCTCGGTCACGTCGGGCCGTCCGGTCGCGGCGCCGAGCTTGGCCACCGTCGTGCACGCGATGCCGTTGCGTTCGAGCGCTTCCGCGGTGCCTTCGGTTGCGACGACGTCGAAGCCGAGATCCGCGAGCTGCTTCACCGGCATGATGATCCCGCGCTTGTCCTGGTCGCGCACGCTCACGAACACCGTGCCGCCGCTCGGCAAGCGCGCGTCCACCGCCTCCTCCGCTTTCGCGAACGCGATGCCGAACGAGCGGTCGATGCCCATGACCTCCCCGGTGGACTTCATCTCCGGACCGAGGATCGTGTCGACGCCGGGGAACCGTGCGAACGGCAGCGACACCTCTTTGATCGCGACGTGTCCGAGCTTCGCCAGCGTGGGCTCGTTCTTTGGAAGCATCCCGCGCTCGCGCAGGCCGGCCAGAGTTGCGCCGGCCATCACGAGCGTGGCGATCTTCGCGGTCGGCACCCCGGTGGCCTTGGACACGAACGGTACGGTGCGCGACGCGCGCGGGTTGGCTTCGAGAACGTAGAACTGACCGTCCTTGATCGCGAACTGAATGTTGATGAGCCCCACCACGCCGAGCTCCCGCGCGAGCGCTTCGGTGGCGTCGCGCAACGCGCCGAGCTGCTTGCGCGACAGCGTGTGCGGTGGCAGCACGCATGCCGAGTCGCCGGAGTGGATGCCGGCTTCCTCGATGTGCTCCATGACGCCGCCGAGGAACAGCTCGGCGCCGTCGTAGATCGCGTCGACGTCCACCTCGATCGCGTCTTCGAGGAAGCGGTCGACGAGGATCGGGTGCTCCGGCGAGACGTTCACCGCCGTCTCGATGTATTCGCGCAGCGCCGTCTCGTCGTACACGATTTGCATCGCGCGGCCGCCGAGCACGTAGCTCGGGCGCACCAGCGCCGGATAGCCGATGCGGTTCGCGACGTTGCGCGCCTCCTCGAACGACGTTGCGATTCCCCACGGCGCGTGCGGCAGCTTCAGCTTCGCGAGCAGCTCGCCGAAGCGACCGCGATCCTCGGCGCGGTCGATCGCGTCGGGCGGCGTCCCGAGGATAGGCACGCCCGCGCGCTCCAGCGCGACGGCGAGCTTCAGCGGCGTCTGTCCGCCGAGCGTGACGATGACGCCGTACGGACGCTCGGCCTCCACGATCTCCATCACGTCCTCGAACGTGAGCGGCTCGAAGTACAGGCGGTCGGACGTGTCGTAGTCGGTGGAGACCGTCTCGGGGTTGGAGTTCACCATGATCGTCTCGTAGCCCGCGTCGCGCAGCGCGAACGACGCGTGCACGCAGCAGTAGTCGAACTCGATCCCCTGCCCGATGCGGTTCGGCCCGGAGCCCAGGATCATGATCTTCCGCCGGTCGCTCGGCGCGACCTCGGACTCCTCGCCATATGTGGAGTAGTAATACGGCGTCTTCGCTTCGAACTCCGCCGCGCACGTGTCGACGGTCTTGTACACCGGGGTGATGCCGTGCTCCTTGCGCTTGGCCCGGACGCCCTCCTCGGTGGCGCCGGTCAACGTCGCGATCTGACGGTCGCTGAAACCCATGCGCTTCGCCTCGCGCAACAGGTCGGGCTCGAGCGTGTGCGTGCGCTCGATCTCGACGCGCATGGCGGAGATCTCGGCGATCTGTTCGAGGAACCACGGATCGATGCCGGTCTCCTTGGCGACGCGCTCGACCGGCACCGCGTTGCGCAACGCGACCTCCACGGCGAACACGCGCTCGGGCGTGGGGCGTTCGAGCAGCGTCAGCGCGCGTTCGAGGGGCATGTCCTTGCCGTCGCCGTTCAAGCCGTACCGGTCGTTCTCCAGCGAGCGGACGCCTTTCTGCAACGCTTCCTTGAACGTGCGCCCGATCGCCATGGCTTCGCCGACCGACTTCATCGCGGTGCCGAGCACCGGCTCCGCGCCGGGGAACTTCTCGAACGCAAACCGCGGGATCTTGACGACGACGTAGTCGATCGTGGGCTCGAACGACGCCAGCGTCTCGCGCGTGATGTCGTTGGGGATCTCGTCGAGCGTGTAGCCGACGGCGAGCTTCGCCGCGATCTTTGCGATCGGGAAGCCGGTCGCCTTCGACGCCAGCGCGCTCGACCGCGACACGCGCGGGTTCATCTCGATGACGACCATGCGCCCGTCCGCAGGGTTCACCGCGAACTGGATGTTCGACCCGCCGGTGTCGACGCCGATCGCGCGGATGCAGCGGATCGCCGCGTCGCGCATCGCTTGGTACTCGCGGTCGCTCAGCGTTTGCGCCGGCGCCACCGTGATCGAGTCGCCGGTGTGCACGCCCATCGCGTCGACGTTCTCGATGGAGCAGATGATGACGACGTTGTCCGCGCCGTCGCGCATCACTTCGAGCTCGTACTCCTTCCAGCCGAGCACGCTCTCCTCGACGAGCACCTCGCCGATGCGCGAGCGGGCGATGCCGTCGCCGGCGATCTGCGCGAGGTCGTCGCGGTTCCACGCGATGCCGCTGCCGGCGCCGCCGAGGAGGAACGAGGGCCGCACGATCACCGGATACCCGAGGCGTTCCGCGTGCCCGAGCGCCTCGTCCACGGAGTATGCGTAGCCGCTGCTCGGAAGCTGGATGCCGGCTTCGCGCATCGTCTGCGCAAACAGCCGCCGGTCCTCTCCCTTGGCGATCGCGTCGAGCTTCGCGCCGATCAGCTCGACGCCGTAGCGGTCGAGCACGCCCGCCTCCGCAAGCTCCACGGCGACGTTGAGCGCGGTCTGTCCGCCGAGCGTCGGCAGCAGCGCTTGCGGCCGCTCGCGCTCGATCACCTTCTCGACGGTCGCGGCCGTGATGGGCTCGACGTAGGTGCGATCGGCGAACTCTGGGTCGGTCATGATCGTGGCCGGGTTGGAGTTGACCAACACGACCTCGAAGCCGTCCTCGCGGAGCACCTTGCACGCTTGCGTGCCGGAGTAGTCGAACTCGCACGCCTGCCCGATCACGATCGGACCGGAGCCGATGATGACGATCTTGGAGATGTCGGTTCGTCTCGGCACTAGCGCCAGCCCTCGTACAAGCCGCGGCCCATGTACTCGGCCCAGATCGCGCGGTTCTCCGCCGGCGTGAGCATGCCCATCGCGAGCGCGAACCGGCTCATGCCTTCGAGCGACGCGACGATCGAGCGCAGCTTGTCGGCCTCGCCGGCGTCGCGGCCTTTCTCCTCCGCCATCGTCGCTTGCTCGGTGGAGAGCTTGTCCTTGAGCGCAAGCGCGCGGTCGAACTCTGCGCGCAGCGTCTGCATCGCTTTCTCGGCGAGCGCCTTTTGCTCGGCGCTGCGGCGCGGCTTGCGCGTCGCGCCGGGCTTGACGGGCGTGCCGAGCGTGCGCAGGCCGGACGGTTTGTCTGTCATCGCGACGCCTCCATCATCGTGGTGAAGCGTTCGAACAGATATCGCGCGTCGTGCGGACCGGGCGCGGCTTCGGGGTGGTACTGCACGCCGAACGCGTTGAGCTCGAGGCAGCGCAGGCCTTCGCACGTCGAGTCGTTGAGGTTCGTGTGCGACACGATCGCTTCGCCGTGCGATGGCGTCTTCAGCACGCGACCGTCTCCGGGAAGCGACCGCGGGTCGACGGCGAACCCGTGGTTGTGGCTCGTCACCTCGACGCGCCCGGTCTCGACGCGCAGCACCGGCTGGTTGATGCCGCGGTGGCCGAACTTGAGCTTGTACGTTGTCGCGCCGAGCGCGAGCCCGAGGATTTGATGGCCAAGGCAGATGCCAAATACCGGTGTCTTGCCGAGCAAGGCCTTCGTGTTCTCGATGCCTTGTTTGACGGCTGCCGGGTCGCCCGGGCCGTTGGACAAGAACACGCCGTCGTAGCCGCCGCGCAACACCTGATCTGCCGGGAACGACGCCGGCAGCACCGTCACCTCGCATCCGGCGTCGCCGAGCAAGCGCAGGATGTTGAACTTGATGCCGAAGTCGTACGCGGCGACCTTGAAGCGCGGCTCCGCTTTCGGAGCACCTACTACTTCCGCTGCCATGTAGGGCTCCTTCGTCGTCACCGGATCGACGAGGTTGGAGCCTTCCATCGACGGCGTTTGCAGCACGCGCTCGCGCAACGAGTGCGGGTCGAGATCCTCGGTGGAGATCGCGCCGCGCATCGCGCCGAGCGACCGGATGTGACGCGTGAGCCGGCGCGTGTCGATGCCTTCGATGCCGGCGACCCCGGCCTCACCGAGGTAGTCCGGCATCGAGCCGGTGGCGCGGTAGTTGGAGTAGTTGCGCACCGCTTCGTACACCGCGAAGCCGGCGACCTGCACGCGCGCCGACTCGACGTCCTCCGGGTTCACGCCGTAGTTGCCGATGTGCGGATACGTCATCACCACGATCTGCGCGTGATACGAGGGGTCGGTGAGCACCTCTTGGTATCCCGACATCGACGTGTTGAAGACGACCTCGCCGAACGTCTCGCCGGTCGCGCCGAACGAGCGCCCGGCGAACGCCGTGCCGTCTTCGAGGACGAGGAGCGCTTTGGTCACTTGCCCTTCCGCGCCTTTCCTTTCTCCGCCGCCTTCCGCTTCCCACGCTCGCGCTTCGCGCGCTCGCGGTCCTTCGCCCAACGAACCTTTGCCCGGTCGCCTTTACCCATCGATCAGCCTCCCATCTCGTACTGTGAACCTTCCGTTGAAGATCGTATGCACCACGCGGCCGCGCAGCTCACGGCCGGCGAACGGCGTGTTGCGCGAGCGCGTCGCCATGTGCGCGGGGTCGATCGTCCACGCTGCGTTTGGATCGAAGACGGCGATGTTCGCCGGCGCGCCCTCGACGAGCGGTCCGCCGTGACCGGCGAGGTCGCGGATGCGCGCAGGCTTGGTGCTCATGCGTTCAACGAGCTTGTCTATCGAGAGTCCGCTTTCCGCGTTGACGATGCCGAGCGCGGTCTCGAGCCCGACCATGCCGGGCGGCGCCGCGTCCCACTCCCGCTCTTTCGCCTCTTGCGTGTGCGGCGCGTGATCGGTTGCAACGCAATCGATCGTGCCGTCGGCGAGCGCTTCGCGCAACGCTTCGACGTCGTGCTTCGTGCGCAGCGGCGGCGCGACCTTGTACACCGGATCGAACGTGCGGCAGAGGTCTTCGGTGAGGCACAGGTGGTGCGGCGCGACCTCCGCCGTGACGTGCGCGCCGTTCGCTTTCGCGGCGCGCAGGATCGCGACCGAGCCGGCGGTGGAGACGTGCGGCACGTGGATGCGCGCGCCGGTGAGCCGCGCGAGCGCGATGTCGCGCGCGATGATCAGCTCTTCCGCTTCGGCGGGGAGGCCGCGCAGGCCGAGGATCGCGGAGACCTCGCCCTCGTTCATCTGCCCGCCGGCCGCAAGCTCGCCCTCCTCCGCGTGGTTGCAAATGATCCCGTCGAACGCGCGCATGTACTCCATCGCGCGCCGCATCAAGCCCGCGCTCTGCACGCACTTTCCGTCGTCGGAGAAGAACCGCACGCGCGCCGTGCTCGTGGCCATCTCCCCCATCTCGGCGAGGCGCTTTCCTTCGAGGCCCTGCGTGATCGCGCCGACCGGGAACACGTCCACGTAGCCCGCCGCGCGGCCGAGCGCGGCGACTTGCTCCACGATGCCGGCGGAGTCCGCGACGGGATCGGTGTTCGCCATCGCGCATACGGCCGTGTACCCGCCGAGCGCCGCTGCGCGCGATCCGGTCTCCACCGTCTCGGCGTCCTCGCGTCCCGGCTCGCGCAAGTGCGTGTGCAGGTCGACGAATCCCGGCGACACGACGAGCCCGGCGCAATCGATCACGTCGGCGTCCTTGGTTTCGATGGAGGGCGCCGTTTCGACGATGCGCCCGCGACGGATCAACACGTCGCCGGTCGCGTCGCGGTTGTTCGAGGCCGGATCGACGATGCGCCCGCCCTTCAGCACGAGGTCAGGCATTGGCAGCTGCCTCCCCGGCATGGTCGCCGCCGAGCATGAGATAGAGCAGCGCCATGCGCGTCGCGATGCCGTTCGCGACTTGATCGGTGATGACGCTGCGCGGGAGCTCGGCGACCTCCGCCGACACCTCGACGCCGCGGTTCATCGGCCCGGGGTGCATGATCAGCGCTTCGTCCTTGAGCATCGCCGCTCGACGCGCGGCGAGCCCCCACAGCCGCGAGTATTCGTTCAGAGACGGCAGGAACCCCGACTCCATGCGTTCGAGCTGGATGCGCAACAGGTACACGACGTCGACCTTGGGCAGCACGTCGTCCATGTCGCTCGTGAACTCGGTGCCCCACGACTCCACCGCGGGCGGCATCAGCGTCGGTGGACCGACGAGCGTCACGTCGGCGCCCATCATCTGCAGCGCCAGCACGTCCGAGCGTGCCACGCGCGAGTGCCGCACGTCGCCGACGATCGCCACGCGCAATCCGGCGAACGAGGGGAAGTGCTGGCGGATCGTGTAGAGGTCGAGCAGCGCTTGCGTCGGGTGCTCGTGCGTGCCGTCGCCGGCGTTGATGACGTTCGCGCTTACCCACTGGCTCAAGCGCAGCGGCGCGCCGCTCGATTTGTGCCGCACGACGATGCAGTCGACACCCATCGCCTCGATGGTCTGCGCGGTGTCCTTGAGCGACTCGCCCTTCTCGACGCTCGAACCGCTCGCGGAGAAGTTGAGCACGTCGGCGCTCAGTCGCTTCGCCGCCAGCTCGAATGACATGCGCGTGCGCGTGGAGGACTCGTAGAACAGGTTGACGATCGTGCGCCCGCGCAGCGTCGGGTATTTCTTCACCTGCCGGCTCGCGACGTCGGAGAGCGACGCCGCGGTGGAGAGGATCCGCTCGATCCCCTCCGGGTCGAGATCGCGAATGGAGAGCAGATGCCGGATCACCGCGCGGCCTCCTTTTGGTCTTCTTCCTCGCCGAGGACCACCGCATCTTCGCCGTCGATCTCGCTCACGCGTACTTGCACTTCCTCGTGGCGCGCGGTGGGCACGTTCTTGCCGACGTAATCGGCGCGGATCGGCAGCTCGCGGTGGCCGCGATCGACGAGCACGGCGAGCTGCACGGTGCGCGGGCGGCCTACGTCCACGATCGCATCGAGCGCCGCGCGCGTGGACCTCCCGGTGTAGAGGACGTCGTCGACGATGACCACGGTGCGGCCGTCCACGCCGAAGTCCAGC
>JBIOWR010000295.1:0-4974 GCA_044868775.1 Actinomycetota bacterium | reverse complement strand
TCCCGGCGAGACGGTCGGTCCCGGCGGCGGACCGACGACCGGTCCCGGCGGCGGACCCACGACCGGTCCCGGCGGCGGACCCACGACCGGCCCAGGCGGCGGACCGACGAGCGGACCCAACGCGCCGAGCGGTCCCGGCACGCGCATCGGCATCGACGAGGGCGGCAAGAAGGAGATTCGCATCGGCGTGCACGCACCGCTGTCGGGCGCGGCCCCGATCTCTCCGCAGGCGTTCCGTGCCGGCGCCGACACCTACTGGCGCGGCAAGACGGTTCACGGCCGCACCGTGCGCGTGTACGTGGAGGACGACGGCTACTCGCCGAGCCAGGCCCAGAGCAAGTGCAACGACATGGCCGTGCGCGACCGCGTGTTCCTGTTGATCGGCGCGGCCGGCACCGACCAGATCCTCACCTGCGCGAAGTACTCCGAGCGCAACAAGATCCCGTACTTCAGCGCAGGCGTGCAGGAGACGGGCCTGTCCGGGCTCCAGTGGTACTCCGCGCTCACGATGACGTACGCGCAGCAGATGCCGCTGCTCGCGCAGTACATCAAGTCGCTCGGCGCGGCTGAGGACAAGTACAGCACCGGCGGCGTTCAAGCCGCCGACGGGATCATCAAGCTGGCGTTCGTGCGTCCGAACACGCCGAACTTCGCCGACGCGCAGTCCGCGTTCTCGAACGCGATCTCCGCGCTCACCGCTCCGTCGGGCAAGCGCTACGAGGTGATCATCAAGGTCGTGAACAAGGAGGGCTCGCCCAGCGACGCCACCAACGTGGCCAACGACGCGAAGAACCGCGGCGTGGACATCATGGTGCCGATCACCGCGCCGTCGTTCACGGCCGTGAACCTCGCGGCGCAGACCGGCGGGCAGCAGTACTTCCCGCGCTACGTCGGCGTGGGCGTGACCAACGGCGTGAACCAAGCCATCGCCCAGGCCTGCCGCCAGCGCCAGTGGGAGGGTGCGATGTTCTTCTCTCCCTGGCCGGGATGGGCGAACCGCAACTCGTTCGACAAGAGCTTCGACGCTGCTGCGAACGGCGACCCCGACGCGCGCCAGTACAACACCAAGGGCAACGGCGGCGACATCCTGCTCGCGATCTACGGGATCATGAAGACGATGCACGGCGTCCTCGAGCAGGCAGGTGCGAGCCTCAGCCGCGAGAGCGTGCAGTCGATGATGAACGGATACGCGGGAGGCAGCGGCGGGTTCTTCCCCGACCTTCAATTCTCCGCGGCGAATCCGTTCGGAGCCAAGAATGTGCACGCGCTTCTCGGAGACTGCGACAACACGGAGTTCACCGAGCACCCGCAGCACTTTGGCCTGAAGCGCAACTTCTAGCCTAGCCTGTGGCCGTCCGGACCCCGAGCGAGGACTTCGGATGACCCGCTTCTTGATCGTCGGCATCGTCAACGGCGCCGTGTACGCGCTCTTGGCGCTCGGCCTCGTCCTCGTCTACAAGGGCGCGCGCGTGTTCAACTTCGCGCAGGGCGAGTTCGGCACCGTGGCGATGTTCTTCGCGTGGGCGTTCGTGGAGAAGATGGACTTGCCGTGGGCGATCGGCGGCCTGCTCGCGGTGATCCTCGTCGGCGCGCTGGGGTTCATCATGGAGCGTCTCGTGGTGCGCCCGCTGTTCAAAGCGCCGCGCGTCACGTTGCTCGTCGCCACCGCGGGCGTCGCGCTGTTGCTCATCCAGCTCGAGCTGATCTACACGGGAGCGAACCCGCAACAGGTCACACCCCCGATCGCCGGCGCAGGCATCTCGCTCTTCGGCGTGTTCGTCACGCCGCAACAGATCCTGACGTTCATCGTGCTGGCCGGGCTGGGCGCCGGGATGGCGTACTTCTTCAACCGCACCGACGTGGGGCTCGCCGTGCTCGCCACCTCGCAGGAGCCGGTGGCCACCGAGCTCGTCGGCATCGGCACGCGGCGGATGAGCTCGCTCATCTGGACGCTCGCCGCCGTGCTCGCCGCGATCGCGGGCGTGCTCGTGGGCGGCGCCGGCAACTTCACGCCTGCGTTCATGACCACGGGGTATCTCTTGCCCTCGTTCACCGCCGCCGTGGTCGGCGGCATCACGAGCTTGCCCGGTGCGTTCGTGGGCGGCCTCGTGATCGGCCTCGCGCAATCGCTCGGCGACTACTACTTCGAAGGCGTTCCCGGCATCAACCAGGTGCCCGGCGTGTCGGGCGTGTTCATCTTCCTGCTCCTCGTCGCGATCCTGCTCGTGCGGCCGCAAGGCCTCCTCGGGACGGAGGCGTAGATGTCCTCGGGACGGAGGCGTAGATGAGCGAGGCCGAAGGCATCGAGCTGGCCGAGGCGGGCGACGCAGCCGTCGTCGCGACCGAGGCGTTCGAGCAGCCGGACACCGCGCCGGTCGAGGTGTGGCGCCCGGGTGTCGCCGGGTGGGTCGCGCGCAGGGCGGTGCTGTTCGCGGTTCTCGCGCTCGCGGCCGCCACGCCGATGCTGCTCCCGTTGAACCAAGTAGGCACCGTGTCGCTCGCGTTCGTGTTCATCGTCGTCGGGCTATCGATCAACGTGCTGATGGGCTACCTCGGCCAGATATCGCTCGGACATCAAGCGTTCGTCGGCGTGGGCGCGTTCACGGCCGCGCTGATCGTGCCGGAGGAGACCACGTTCGGATCGTTCTGGGCCGGCCTCATCGTGGCCGGCGTGACCGGCGGGATGGCGGCCTTGTTGCTGGGGCTCGTCGCGTTGCGACTGAAGGGTCTGTATCTCGCGCTTATCACGCTCGCGTACGGAGCCATCGCGGAGAACTCCATCTTCAACATCGAGAAGCTCACCGGCGGCGGCGGTGGTGCGGCGGCGAACCGTCCGTCGATCGTCAACGGCGACCGCGCGTACGCCTACCTCTGCCTCGCCGTCGTCGTGGTGTTGTTGTACGTCGACTGGCGGCTCGTGCGGTCCAAGGTCGGGCGCGCGTTCTTCGCGATCCGCGACAACGAGCTTGCGGCAGCGTCGTTCGGCGTCAACGTCATGGCGTACAAGCTGATGGCGTTCGTGATCAGCGGCGTGATCGCAGGCTTTGCCGGCAGCCTCTTCGCGCACCTGAACCAAGTCGTGGTCGCGAGCGACTTCAACTTCTTCCTCGCGCTGACGTTCGTGCTCATGGTCGTCGTCGGTGGGCTCGCGTCGCGGCCCGGCGTGGTGATCGGCTCCGCGTTCTTCGCGGTGCTGCCGCTGTTGCTGCACGAGCTGTTCGGCATCGACGTCGTGCGCCGGTTCATCGACCGGTCGGAGTCGTGGCCGATCGTCGGGCCGATCTTGTCGCAGCTGCCGGATCACGTGGCGTTCGTGGGAGCGTTGCTGTTGCTGCTCACGTTGACGAAGTTCCCAGGCGGCATCGCGCAACAGATGGAGCCGGTCCTTCGCTGGTTGCGCGGCGGCCGCATCCGCGGTCACGGCGCGACGCAAGAGGTCGTGACTGGAGGTGCCGGTGTCCGCCCTTGAGGTATCGAGCCTCGGCATTCGCTTCGGCGGCTTGCACGCGCTCGCCGAGGTCGACCTGGAAGTGCGCGAGTGGGAGATCGTCGGGCTCATCGGGCCCAACGGCGCCGGCAAGACGACGTTCTTCAACTGCGTCATGGGCGTGTACAAGCCGACGACCGGCAGCGTGCGGTATCGCGGCCAGCAGCTCGTCGGCATGCCTACGCACCAGCGCACGCGCCTCGGCATCGGCCGCACGTTCCAGAACGTCGGCATGGTCAAGGGCTTGCCCGTCCTCGAGAACATGCTCATCGCGCAGCACACGAAAGCGAACTACGGCATCCTCTCCGGCATCTTCGGCATGCCGGGCAGCCTCGCGGAAGAGGGCGTCTTGCGCGACAACGCGATGGAGATCCTCGATTTCATGGGACTCGCGGCATATCGCGACGAGCGCGTCGGCCGTTTGCCGTACGGGTTGCAGAAGCTCACCGAGATCGCATGCGTGCTCGCGAGCGATCCCGAGTTCTTGTTGCTCGACGAGCCCACGTCCGGCATGAGCCCCGAAGAGGCGCACGCGTTCGGCGACCTGATCTTGCGCCTGCGCACCGAGCTGAACCTCACCGTGCTGATGATCGAGCACCACGTGCCGCTCGTCGTGCGCGCGTGCGATTACGTGTACGTGCTCAACTTCGGCCGGTTGCTTGCGGAGGGCAAGCCCGAGGAGATCCGCCGCCACCCCGAGGTCGTCGCCGCATATCTGGGAGAAGAGCATGCCGCTTCTTGAGATAGACGGCCTGCGCACCGGGTACGGCGCGCTGCCGGTGCTTCACGGCATCTCGTTCGGCGTCGAAGAGGGAGAGCTGGCGGTCATGCTCGGCCTCAACGGTGCCGGAAAGTCCACGACGATGATGGCGATCGCGGGGTTGCTGCGCACCTGGACCGGCACCGTCACCGTCGGTGGAGAGAACGTCAACAAGCTCGACACCGCCGCCCGCGTCAAGCGCGGCGTCGTGCTCGTCCCCGAAGGCCGCCGCGTGTTCCCCGCGTTGTCGGTGACGGTGAACTTGCGCCTCGGCGCGTGGAGTCACCGCCGCGACCGCCGCGGGATGAAGGAGCGCATGGACCAGGTCTTCGACTACTTCCCGCGCCTCGCAGAGCGACGCAACCAGCTCGCTGGCACCATGTCCGGCGGAGAGCAGCAAATGCTCGCCGTCGGCCGAGGCCTCATGGCGAAGCCGCGCTTGCTGCTCATCGACGAAGCCTCGCTCGGCCTCGCGCCCAAGACCGCGCAAGAGCTGTTCCAGACCGTGAAGCGCATCGCGCAAACCGGCGTGACCACGATCATGGTGGAGCAAAACGCCGGCGCGCTCGACGTCGCCGACCGCGCCTTCATCATGCAAAAGGGAACGCTGATCTTCTCCGGCGCGGGCGACGAGGAGCTGCGCGCTACGGATTTGCGCGCCGCGTACCTGGGCTGAGCGCTGCGGGTTGCGCGTCGTCTCCCACGACTCCCGGCCGCCGACCCTGCG
>JBIOWR010000294.1:0-7092 GCA_044868775.1 Actinomycetota bacterium | reverse complement strand
ATTCGCGTTCGTCGAGATTCGAATACCGCTATATCTGGGATCGTTATCGAACCAGCACGAAGGCCCGCCGGCATCGGACCAATTTCGCCACGTCCCCGCACGTCGGTACCTCAGATTCGAGTAGTCGAACTGAGTGGCAAAGTAATCGCCGTCATATGTCCGCCACGTATAGGTCATGGGATAGCCCACTGTCCAGGAGACGGAGGGTGTACTGTCGACTCGGACGCCGTCCAGATAGACACCGTAGTTGTTGTGCGCCGCGTCACGAATGACACCGAACTTGTGCGTATTGAGAATGCCGTTCCCGAATCGCTCGTACCCGTAACAACCGACGTAGTACGTTCTGAACCACGTGTAGGTGGTGCTATTCCCCTGTTCCTGATTCCAGCCTGTAAAGAAGTTGTTGCAGCTGCTGGAATAGAGACGCGCCGCAACGCGCCGTCTTCCCGCCTGTCCGGTACCGCCCGACACGGTCGGAAACGACATCTCAACAGCATCACCAGTTACTCGCGAGGAAGTCGTATGAATGACCGTGCATTGGTAGCAGCTCGCGGCCAACACGGTAACGGCGAGGACGATCAGGACCATGGTGAAGACCACGAGTCCGGCCGAGACGGTGCCTAGTCGCCTTGCCATCTCACCTCTCCGGAAACCGGTCAGTGCAGCGTGATCGACGCCTACTCAGAAGACGAGTCTCAATACGCCACGCGTGACGGCAGAGCTTGACCCACGGACCGTTTCCCTGTCCTCCAGTCCGTTTTTTCCTTCTGCCGAATTCTTCTATGCGAGGAGAGCAAGCACCTCTTGCCACGTGGAATAATTTCCACCCGCTGGGACGTAGCACCGGGACACGAGGAGGCTCCAAGCCCAAGGAACGGACGCGGAGCCGGGAATTCCCGAACGGCTCGCCGGTATAAGGGTTTGCTCGCGAGCCGTGCTCACCCAGTGAACATGAGGCTCGCTAGGTGAGCACGGCCCGCGGGGAGATGGGTGTACGGCGCGCCGCCGAAGATCAGCGAGCGGTCGATGCCGCGTTCGTGCGGCCACCGGCGATGCGCGTCGCCGCGGCGCGTGCGGTGGCCGCGCGGGTGCTCTTTTGCGCGGCCGCGCCGCCCGCCTCTTCGAGCACGCGAACGATCTCGTCGCCGATGAGCTCGTCGCGGTCGAGCAGGGCGTCGCGCAAGGCCATGACGAGGCGCGCGTGCTTCTTCAGCAAACGCTTGGCGCGCGCCTTCTCCAGGGCGAGGATGCGCTCGACCTTCTTGCGCGTCTCACCGTTGCCGAGCACGCGCGCGACGAGGTCGCCGTCGAAGATGCCGCCGTCGATCGCGCGGTACGACACGAGCGAGCCCGACATGCCGAGCGAGCCCACCATCTCCGCGGCGATGCGCGTCGCCGACGCGAGGTCGCCCGCGGGGCCGGTGCCGGACTCCCCTTCGAAGATCTCCTCCGACGCCATGCCGGCGACGGAGATCGTGAGCAGCGCCTCCAGCTCGGTGCGCGTGCGCGTGAAGCGCTCCTCGGTGTCGGAGTGCGCGAGCAGCCCCAGCGCCTCGCGGCGCTTGACTATGGAGAGGATCTCGAGCTTGCGCGTCTCGCCGACGAGGTACGCGGCCACGGCGTGACCGGCTTCGTGCGTCGCGATCTGGCGGCGCTCGTCGGGCGTGTACGTCACCGCGTTCGGCATGCCGATCTCTTCGGTGATCTTGGCCTTGTTCACGTCGGTCCAGCTCATCGCGGAGCGGCCCTCGCGCAGCGCGCAGATCAGCGCTTCGTCGAACAGGTGCTCCACCATCACCGGCGAGTAGCCGAACGTCATCGCCGCGATCTCCGCCCGGCGATCCTCACGGTCCAGCTCGGGCTCGTGCTTCTTCTTCCCAAGGAAGTAATCCACGAGGTCGCGGCGTCCGGCGCGCGACGGCAGGTCGAAGTACAGGCGGCGGTCGAACCGGCCCGGCCGCAGCAGCGCGGGGTCGAGCGAGTCGCCGCGGTTGGTCGCCGCGATCACGAGCACGTTGTTGTACGGCGGCGCCTTGCGCTTCAGCTGGAACGTCAGCGGCAGGAAGCCGTTGATCCAGTTCTTCAGCTTGTCGAACAACTTTTGCAACGCCGGCGGCGTGTCGAACGATTGGAGCTGGATCAGCAATTCGTTCACGGTGCCGCCGGTGCCCGACGCCATGCCGGCCCGGTCGCGAACGCGGCCGAACGGCAGCGAGCGCGCGACGTCCGTCGAGACCGAGTTCTCCAGCCCGCCGCGGCGGGTTGCGAACGCGTCGATCTCTTCGATGAATCCGATCGCACCGCCCTCACGACGGGCGACCTTCTTCAAGGTCTTGAAGTACTGGCGAATCTTGCGCGCGGTACCGCCGTACCACATCGACTGGAACGCGGGACCGGACACGTACAGGAACGGCACGCCGGCGTGCTTGGCCATCGCCTTCGCGAGGTGGGTCTTGCCGGTGCCGGGCGGACCTTCGAACAGCAAGCCGCGACGCGGGTTGCCGCCCAGCTCCTTGCGGAACGTCGCGTACGCGAGAAAGACGTTGAGGCTTCGCACGACCTCGTCGACGACGGACTCCAATCCCTTCACATCGTCGAACGACACGTCGATCTGCTCCGGCCGGTACATCACGTGGGGCGAGCGTCCGTTGCCGAGCATCGGTCCCGCCACGGCGAGGATGAGGATCGCGGTGAACATGAACGCGGGAACCCACATCAGCGGGTCGCCGGGGATGCTCGGAGGCTGGAGCACGTTGAACGGGCGGCCGTCCGCGATGCGATACCACAGGAACGTCGCCGGCATCAGCAGCATCAGCGACATCGTCGTGAGGCGCCGGCGCCGGTTGCGCTCGCGGACGCCGAGCACGTCGGTGGCGCCGAGAGCGAGGACGCTGTGAGAACCGAGCTTCCGGACTACGTCTTCCATCGGGCACTCCCGCTCGTATCAGGCCAGGTGAAACCAGCTCGATCTTGCCATGCCCACGATGGTGGATCGATCCTCACTCCGGGCCATTCCGAATAATCAGCACCGGTGGTACGGACCCTCTCACCCCTTGGCGACCGCCCAGTTCGGACCGGTCGACACGTCGACCTTGAGCGGGACTGCCAATGGGTACGCCTGCTCCATCAACGACGATACTCGCTCTTGCGTATCGCGAAGACTCGCGTCCGGCACTTCGAAAACCAGTTCATCGTGGACGGAGAGGACCATTCGGGCGTCCGAGTCGCGCAGCTCGCGGTCGCACGCGAGCATCGCGAGCTTGATGATGTCGGCGGCCGAGCCCTGAATCGGGGCATTCAGGGCTTGTCGCTCCCCCAGCGAACGGATGCGCGGGTTGCGGCTCTGGAGCTCGGGGAGGTAGCGGCGGCGGCCGAGCAACGTGACGGTGTAGCCGTCGCGGTAGGCCTCCTTGACGACCCGCTCCATGAACTCCCTGACCCTCGGAAAGCCGGCGAAGTATGCGGCGATGAACTCCGCGGCCTCGTCGGTCGCGATGCCGAGACGCTGGGCGAGCCCGAACGGGCTCATCCCGTACGACAAGCCGTAGTTGATCATCTTCGCGCGGTTGCGGAGGTCCTTGGGCACCTCGTCGATCGGGAACCCCCACACTTTCGCCGCCGTCGCCGAGTGGATGTCCTCGTCGTTCGCGAACGCTTCGTGCAAGCCTTCGTCCCCGGTGACGTGCGCGAGCACGCGCAGCTCGATCTGGGAGTAGTCGGCGACGAGCAACGTAGTGCCGGGCGGCGCGACGAACGCGCGACGGATCGTCAGTCCCAGCTCCGTACGCACGGGGATGTTCTGGACGTTGGGATCTTGCGTCGAGAGGCGCCCCGTGGACGTCGCGGTTTGCAGCAGTTGCGGATGGATTCGGCCGGTCTCGGGTTCGCTCAGCCGCGGCAGCGCGTCGAGGTACGTGGACTTCAGCTTGGAGAGCTCCCGATAGCGCAACAGCGCGTCGACGATCGGGTGCGCGTCCCGGAGCGTTTCGAGCGTCGCCGCGTCGGTGGAGAACCCGGTCTTCGTGCGCTTCGACGGCGTGAGCTGCAGCTTGTCGTAGAGGATCTCGCGAAGCTGCGGCGGCGAGTTGAGGTTGAACGGTCCGCCGGCGAGGTCGTAGCACTCCTTTTCGAGGAGCGCGATCTCCGCGCCCAGCTCCGCGCTCTGCGCCTGCAACAGCTCCACGTCGATCGCGACGCCCGTCTGCTCCATGCGCGCGAGCACCTCGACGAGCGGCAGCTCCACGTTGCGGTACAGCGCGAGCATGCCGAGACGTTCGAGCTCTGCCTCGAGCGTCTTCGCGAGCGGCAACAACGCGGCGGCGGTTGCGCACGCGGCGGCGTCGGGCGGCGTGGTGCCGACGTCGAGCGCGAGCTGGCCCTCGTCGCCTTGCGCCTCCGCGATCGGCAGCTCGCGTTCGAGGTAGCGCGTCGACAGCTCGTCGAGCGCGTAGCGTCCGGCCGCGGGATCGAGCAAGTACGCGGCGACGTGCGTGTCGAACGCGATGCGCACGTTGTCCTTGTCAACCAGCAATCCCGCACGCGCGAGCGTCACGAGGAGGTTCTTGGCGTCGTGCACGACGACCGCGACGTCGTTGCTTTCGATGAGCGGCAGCGCACGCTTGAGGTCGTCGAGCCACAACGCTTCCTCTTCGCCGGCGGCGAGCGCGACGCCGCGGCCGGACTCGTCGAGCGCGACGGCGATGGTGCCGGTTTCGTGTGCGGAGGCGGTGAGGGTCGCGAGTGAGGCCTCGTCCGCCGCCTTCGCCGTGAACGATGACGCGGGCGCCGGCGCGGGCGCGCGCCGCACCTGCGGCAGGCGTTCGAGCAGCGAACGAAACTCCAAGGAGAGAAACAGCGTGCGGATGCGCTCCATGTCCCACTCGTCCATGCGCAGCTCGTCGAGGTCCACGTCGAGCGGCAAGTCGTCCACGAGCCGCGCGAGCCGCTTGTTGCGCAGCACTTGCTCGCGCGCCTCCTCGATCTTCGGTCGCAACCGCTGCGCGCGCTTCGGCAGCTCGTCGAGGTGCTCGTACATCTGCTCCACCGATCCGAACTGCTTCACCAGGTCGGCCGCGGTCTTGTCGCCGACGCCGGGAATCCCGGGGAGGTTGTCGGACGGATCGCCCTTGAGCGCGACGAGGTCGACGTACTTGTCGGGCGGCAGCCCGAAGCGTTCCATCACGCCGGCTTCGTCGTACTCCTTGATGTCGCTGATGCCGGTGCGCGTGGACAGCACGCTGATGCCGGGGCGCACCATCTGCAGGAAGTCGCGGTCGGCGGTGACGATCTTCGCGTGCAGGTTGTTTGCCGCCGCATCGCGCGCGATCGTGGCGATGACGTCGTCGGCCTCGTGCTCGGTGACCTCGACGATGCGGATGCCGAGCGACTCCAGCACCTCGCGCAGGATCGGCAGCTGCGAGCGGAACTCGTCGGGCGTCTCACGGCGGCCGGCCTTGTACTCCGCGTACTCCGCGAGCCGCTGCGTGGGGCGGCCGACGTCGAACGCGACCGCCACGCGATCGGTTTGCTGGTCGGTGAGGAGCTTGATGAGCATCGACGTGAAGCCGTACACCGCGTTCGTCACCTGTCCGGTCTTGGTCGCGAGGTCGGGAGGCAGCGCGAAGAACGCGCGGTAGGCGAGCGAGTGCCCGTCTAGGAGCAGCAGCGCTTGACGGTCGCCGGTCATTTTTTTCGCGGGCGCGCAGCGGGCGGCCGCGTAGCGGGTGGCCGCACCCACAAGTTGTCGGCGAGGTCGGCACCGATCGACGCCGGCGCTTTGGCGCCCACGCGCACGGTGCGCGTGCCGTCCGGCGCCACGGCTTCGACGCGCAGCGTCGCGCCGGGCATGATCCCGTGCTCCTCGAAGTACCGCAGCACGTCGGTGTGCAGCTCGACGTCTTCGAGCAAGCGTTCGAGCACGGCGGCCTGCCCGGTACCGATCTCGTTGAGCGGGATCAAGTCGGTGCGAAAGACCGCGCCGGTGCCGGGGATCGGGTTGCCGTGCGGGCAGGTGGCCGGCCCGCGCAGCATCGCGAGCATGCGCGCCTCGATCTCGTCGGAGATGCCGGACTGGAAGCGGTTCGCCTCCTCGTGCGCGAGGTGCCACGGCAGCTTGAGCACGTCGGTGAGGAAGCGTTCGGTCATGCGGTGGCGGCGCACCATCTCCTCGGCCACGCGGTGCCCCGTCTGCGTGAGCTCGATCTCGCGCGCGGCGCCGACGCGCACGTAGTTCTGCTTGACGAGGCGCTTGACTTGCACCGAGACCGCGGCGCGCGACACGCCGAGGCGTTCCGCGATGCGTGCTTGCGCGACCCTCTCTCCCTCTTCCGCAAGCTCGTAAACCGCTTCGAGGTACTCGCTCCCCGAGGAGTGCTTCTCGTTGCGCGCCACGTGGGCGAGTATAGCTGCGCCCGCTCAGGCGTCGCCGCGGCGCACGAGCGTCTCGACGAACGACTCGAACCCCAGCGCGCGCCAGAACGCGAAGCTCTCGTCGTTGCCGGCGAAGATGCGCGCGGAGAGGTCGGTGACGCCGCGCTCGCGCGCGAACTCCTGCGCGGCGGCCACGAGCGCGCGCCCCACCCCGAGCCCGCGCGCACCCGGCACGACCACGACGCGTCCGATCTCAACGACGCGCGCGTCGGCGAGCTTCGAGGGACTCTCCACCTTGCAATGCGCCATGCCGACGACGGAGTGTTCGCCGTCTTCTGCGATGAGCCATCGTTCGTTCGGCGATTCGAGCGCGCGCCGAACGACGCCTCGAAACGCCGCCCGGCTTCCGACGACACCGGATAGATGCGAAACCGCCCCTGCGCGCGCTCCAACTCCACGAACAGCTCCATGACGGCGTCACGATCGCCCTCGGTGGCCGCGCGAACGTGGCTCTCGCCCATGGCGGCAAAGTGTAGCCACTCGCGAGTACGCGGCCCGATACTTCGGCGTGGTGCCTACTGGAACATGTAGGTAGCGAACGACCGATCAGGGACTTGTGGCGCAGCGCTCGAAGCGAGTCATTTACCGGACTGGTCGCGCCGCCCCATGCTCGGCCTAATTCTTTTAGAATCACGCTACTCTGATTCGAGGAACAAGTATGGC
>JBIOWR010000293.1:0-2321 GCA_044868775.1 Actinomycetota bacterium | reverse complement strand
GGCTACACCGAGCTGGACCCGACGGCCGACATCGAAGGGTTCGATCCCGCGGCGAAGCTCGCGATCCTCTCCAGCATCGTCTTCAACACGCGCGTCGTGTCCACCGACGTGTATCGCGAAGGCATCGCGAACGTCACCGCGCAAGACATCACCAACGCGCGCAAGCTCGGCTACGTCGTCAAGCTCCTCGCCGTCGCGGAGGAGGAGAACGACGAGATCACCGCGCGCGTGCACCCGGCGATGATCCCGAACGATCACCCGCTCGCGTCGGTGCGCGACAACCTCAACGCGGTGTTCGTCGAGGGACGCAACGTCGGCGAGCTGATGTTCTACGGGCGCGGCGCCGGCGGGCCGCCGACGGCGACCAGCGTGGTGGGCGACGTCTGCGATGTGGCGCGCAACCTGCTGACCGGCGGGCGCGGCGTGAACTGCACGTGTTTCGAGAACAAGGTCGTGCGCGCGATGGAGGGCATGGTCGCGCAGTACTACATGCTGCTCGCGGTGGCCGACAAGCCGGGCGTGCTCGCGGCCGTCGCCGGCGCGTTCGGAGAGAACAACGTCTCGATCAAGAGCGTGTGGCAGGAGGGCTTCGGCGACCAGGCGCAGCTCGTGCTCATCACGCACCGCGCGCAAGAGGGCGACATGCGGCGCACGCTCGACCGGCTGAAAGGCCTCGACCACGTGACGAAGATCGCGAGCGTCATGCGCGTGGAGGGGGGCGAGGAGTGAGCACCGGCATGTGGCGCGGCGTGATCGAAGAGTTCCGCGACCGCTTGCCGCTCGATGCGAACGTGCGCGTCGTGTCGTTGCAGGAGGGCGGCACGCCGCTGATCTTCTCCGAGCGTCTTTCCGAACGCACCGGCTGCAAGGTGTATCTCAAGTACGAGGGCGCGAACCCGACCGGGTCGTTCAAGGATCGCGGCATGACGGTGGCGATCACACAAGCGGTGTCCGAAGGCGCCAAAGCGGTGATCTGCGCGTCGACCGGCAACACGAGCGCGAGCGCGGCCGCGTACGCGGCGCGCGCGGGGATCGATTGCGCGGTGCTCGTGCCCGACGGCGCGATCGCGCTCGGCAAGCTCGCGCAAGCGCTCGTGCACGGCGCGCGGCTGCTGCAAGTGAAGGGCAACTTCGACGAGGCGCTCACGATGGCGCGCGCGCTCGTGGAGAACTACCCGGTGACGCTGGTAAACTCGGTGAACCCGTATCGCATCGAGGGGCAGAAGACGGCTGCGTTCGAGATCGTGTCCGCGCTGGGCGGCCCGCCCGACTACCACGTGATGCCGGTCGGCAACGCCGGCAACATCACCGCGTACTGGAAGGGATACAAAGAGGAGCGCGACGCGGGGACGATCTCGTACCTGCCGCGCATGTTCGGGTTCCAGGCCGCGGGCGCGGCGCCGATCGTGCTCGGGCGTCCGATCGAGAAGCCGGCCACGATCGCGACCGCCATCCGCATCGGCAACCCGGCTTCGTGGGATTCCGCCGTCGAAGCCGCGCGCGCGTCGGAGGGCGCGATTCGCTCCGTCACCGACCGCGACATCCTCACGGCCTACCGCCAGCTCGCGCGCGAAGGCGTGTTCGTGGAGATGGCGAGCGCGGCGTCGATCGCCGGGTTGCTGCAGCTGTCCGCCGAGGACATGCTCGCGAAGGACAAGACCGTGGTGTGCGTCCTCACCGGTCACGGATTGAAGGACCCCGACTGGGCGATCGCCGGAGCGCCGACGCCCGCGGTGGTCCCGCCCGACGCC
The DNA here is from genome assembly GCA_044868775.1 of Actinomycetota bacterium. Classification (GTDB taxonomy): domain Bacteria; phylum Actinomycetota; class AC-67; order AC-67; family AC-67; genus JBIOWR01. The sequence goes on along the minus strand of JBIOWR010000293.1, from coordinate 570 downwards.
GACGCGGCCGCGCGCGAGCTGGGGCTGTAAGCACGGACATGATCACCGGCGTGCGCGTCCGCGTCCCCGCGACCGTCGCCAACGTCGGTCCCGGCTTCGACGCGCTCGCGCTCGCGCTCGACTGGACGAACGAGATCCACGTCGATCCCGCGCCGCAGCTCGAGATAGACGTGCAGGGAGAAGGCGCGGACACGATCAGCCGCGACGCCGACAACCTCGTCGCGCGCGCGATCGGACGCGTGCTGGGCGCGACGCCGAGAGCGTGCATCACGATCGTGAATCGTTTCCCGTTCGGGCGCGGCTTCGGGTCGAGCGCGGCGGCGATCGTCGGCGGCCTCGTCGCGGGGCGCGCGCTCGCCGCACGCAACGAAACGGACGAGGAGCTATTGCAAGACGCGATCGAGATGGAGGGGCACGCCGACAACGTCAGCGCGTGCATGCTCGGAGGCATCACGGTGTCGCTCCCGGGAACGAGCACGGCGCGACTGAACCCGCCGCCCGGGCTGACCGCGGTCGTCGCCGTGGCGCCGGCGCCGCTCGCCACGCACGAAGCGCGCCGCGCGCTGCCGG
>JBIOWR010000292.1:0-8196 GCA_044868775.1 Actinomycetota bacterium | reverse complement strand
CGCTCGACGACGTCGTGTCGCTCGACGTCGTGGAGACGAAGCGGCGTGAGCACGCGGCAGAGCTGGCGCGCGACGGCGCCGCGAGCGGCATCGACATCCTGTTCTGCCTCGGCGGCGACGGCACGCTCAACGAAGCGCTGAACGGCCTCGGCGACGCGAACGTGACGCTGGCGGTGTTGCCCGGTGGAGGAACCAACGTGTTCGCGCGCACGCTCGGCCTCCCGCGCGACCCGATCGAAGCGACGGCGGTGTTCATCGAGCGCTTGCGCGACGGCACGCCGCCGCAGCGCGTCTCGGTGGGAACGATGAACGGACGGCGGTTCGCGTTCTGCGCGGGCGTGGGGTTCGACGCCGAGGTCGTGCGCGGCGTGCACCGCAAGTTCGAGCGCAAGCAGAAGTACGGCGACGCGTACTTCGTCACGACCGCGCTGAGGCAATTCTTCTTCTCCACGAATCGCAAGCAGCCGGCGTTGACGATCGAGCTCCCCGACGGTCGCGTGATCGAGGACGCGTATCTCGTGATCGCGGGCAACTCCGACCCGTACACCTTCCTCGGGTCGCGCCCGTTCCGCCTCACGCCTCACGCTTCGCCGCACACCGGGCTCGACATCCTCGCGCTGCGATCGATGGCGCTCGGTCGCGTGCTCGGCGTGGTGTTTCGCGGGTTCACGTTCGCGCGCTACAAGCGCGCGAAGCACGCGGTGTCCGAGCACGACCTCGACGGGTTCACCGTGCGCGCGTCGCGGCCGGTCGCGGTGCAGGCCGACGGCGAGGACCTCGGCGAGCTCACCGAGATGCGCTTCGGGAGCGTGCGCGACGCGCTGAGCGTGCTCGCCTGAAGAAAAGCGTCTAGAGCGCCGCGAGCGCCCGCGCCGGGTCGTCGCACATCAACCCGTCCACGCCCGCGTCGCGCAAGCGCCGCACGTCGGTGGGCTCGTCGGTCGCCCACGCGTACACCTCGCGGCGCGCGGCGTGCGCGCGCTCCACGAACGCGGCGGTGATCGCGTGGTGCTCCACCGAGCAGATCTCGTGGCCGCCGGCGAGCGCGGCCTCGAGGTTGGCGAGCGGATCGAACGCCGCCGACGTGATCACCGCCGTGCGCACCCCCGGTCGTGCCGCGCGCACCGCCGCGACCGTGGCCGGATCGAAGCATGCGATCACCGCATCTTCGGGCACCGCCGCCGCGACGATCGCAGCCATCGCGTTGGTGGGGTCGAAGCACGCGTCCCACGGATGGTTCTTCAGCTCCACGAGCGCGAGCGACCCGTCCAGCGCATCGAGCGCCTCGGCAAGCGCCGGCGCGCCGGTCAGCGAGGCAACCTCGGAGGCGGTGAGGTCGCAAACCCGCCTTTCGCGATCTCCGTCGCGGACGATTGCATCGTGCGTGCAAACGCAAGCGCCGTCCGCGGTCATGCGAACGTCGAATTCCGAGCCGGCGGCTCCGGCCTCCAGCGCGGCCCGGAGCGCGAAGACCGTATTTTCCGGCGCGATTGCGCTTGCTCCGCGGTGTCCGAGGATTAGCAATGGTTGCTCCGTTTGCGCCCGAGCGATTCGAATTTGTGCCCAAGCGATTCAAACCGCTTGCGCGGTTGTAAGGCGTCTTGCTCCCTTGTGATCGTGTTCACGAGGGGTTTACACTGCAAAATCCCTGCTCCAAGGCCATTTTTATTACGGAAAAGCCTTGCAGGTGCCAAAACCTGCGAGGTATATTCGCCCCCGTTCCCAGTCCACAAGGGCAACGTTGGTTGCCCCGCCGCGGGAGGATCATGGAGACGCAATCCGTTCTGTCGATGGACTGGCGCCACGAAGCTTCCTGCCGGGACGTTGACCCCGAAATGTTCTTTCCAGTCGGGACGAGCGGACCGGCGCTCGCGCAGATCGCAGCGGCCAAGGCCATTTGCGAGACGTGCGCCGTCCGCGAGCCCTGCCTCGAGTGGGCCCTCGAAACCGCCCAGGATGCCGGTGTCTGGGGCGGCCTTACCGAGGAGGAGCGACGCACGGTGCGTCGCACCCGCTCGTCGCAACGCGTCGCCGTCTGACGCCACCCTCTCACGCATCCGACAGGTACACTCGTTCGCATGCGAGAGGAATACTTTGGACCGGTCGGCTTCGCCAAGGAGCCGGCCGAGGAGCGCAAACGTTGGGTCGGCCGCATCTTCACGCTCGCGCTCATCGTGTTCTTGCTGTGGATGTTCTTCACGAAAGTCGTGCGGCCGCCGACCGACAATCCAGGGCTGAACACGCCGCCGGTGCAAGAGACGTTGCCCGGACCCAAGTAGCGCGTTCACCGAGCGAGCGGCACCGTCACCGCTACGCACGTCCCGTCGCCACCCTCCACGCGCAGCTTGCCGCGCAGCTCCGAATCCACGAGCGTGCGCACGATCTGCAAGCCGAGGCTCTTGCTCTCCTCCAACGAGAATCCTTCAGGGAGCCCGACGCCGTCGTCGCGCACCTCCACCTCGAGCGTCTCGCCGTTGCGCGTGAACGTCGCGGTCACGGTGCCGCCGCGCGCCGGGAACGCGTGCTCGACCGCGTTCTGGAACAGCTCCACGAGGATGAGCGCAAGCGCGGTGGCAACCTCGCTCGGCAGCTCCCCGGACGTTCCCTCCACGCGAAAGCGAATCTTGCGGTCCGCCGGCGCGAGGCCTTCCTCGAGCATCGACAGGATGCGCTGCGCGACGGCGTCGAACTCCACGCGTTCCTCTGAGTCCTGGGAGAGCGTCTCGTGGACGAGCGCAATGGAGGAGATCCTCCGCACGCTCTCCTCCAGCGCCGCTTTGGCCTCGCTCGAACCGAGCCTGCGCGACTGCAAGCGCAACAGCGACGCCACGGTTTGCAAGTTGTTCTTCACGCGATGGTGGATCTCGCGAATCGTCGCGTCTTTCAGCACGAGCATGCGGTCGCGGCTGCGCAGCTCGGTGATGTCGCGCACGAGCCCGATCACGCCGTGGAACGCGCCCGCGTAGACGAGGGGGATGAAGCGGCGCAGCACCCACCCACCTCCTGCTTCGATCTCACCTTCCACGGGACGAGCGGCGCGAAGGTCCGCGAGCGTCTCTGCTTCCTCCGCGAGCCCGATCTCTGCGATCGACTGGTCCACGAGGTTCGCGGTCACGCCGAGCCTGCGATACGCGCTCACCGCGTTCGGGCTCGCGTACGTGATGACGCCTTTGGTATCGAGCCGCAAGAATCCGTCGCCGACGCGCGGGCGGATGTCGTGCTCCGGCGGGTTCGGCGGCGGAAAGGTTCCCTCGGCGATCATCTGCGCGAGCTCTCCGGCCGCTTCGAGATACGACAGCTCCAGCTTCGACGGCGTGCGCGCCGCGGCGAGGTTTTGCTCGCTGGAGATCGCGCCGATCACGCGGTCCTTGAAGCGAACCGGGATCGCCTCCTCGCGAATCGGCGTGCCCTCGCGCCACTCCGGGTCGCCCTCGCGCACGATGCGCCCCTCGGCGATCGCGTCGGCGACGCGCGGTCGTCGCGCGTACACCGTGCCGACCATGTCTTCCTGATACAGCGTTTGCGCGGGATACGGCCGCACCTGCGCGAGCACCACGAAGCCTTCGTCACCGGCGCCGGCGATCAGCAACAGGTCGGCGAAGTTGAGGTCGGCGAGCAGCTGCCAGTCGGCGAGCAGCCGGTGCAGGTGCTCGATCTCCGCCGGCCCGAGTGACGTGTAACGCGTCGCGAGGTCTTCGAGAACGCTCATCGACGGCCAGTGTAAGCGTGCGTCAGCGTCCTTTGAACTCAGGACGTCGCCGCTCGCGCAACGCGGCCATGCCCTCGCGGATGTCCTCGCTCGACAGCGCCTCGGCGGCGTCCGCGTCGTGCGTGGCGAAAATCTCCGCGTGCTGCTCGCGCGTGAGCGCCCCATGTTCGAGGATCGTGCGCACCGCCGCCTTGGAGCCGCGCACCGACAACGGCGCGCCTCCGGCCACCGTCTGCGCGAGCTCGTCCGTGACGAGATCGAGGTCGCGCTCCTTGCACACCTTCGTCACGAGCCCCCACGCGGCGGCCTCCTTGCCGTCGATCGAGCGGGCGGTGAGCATCAGCTCGCGCGTGCGCGGCACGCCGATCACGCGCACGAGCCGTTGCGTCTTCTCGAGGTCGAGCACGAGCCCGAGGCGCGCGGCGGGAATGCCGATCTGCGCGTCCTCAGCCGCAACCGAGAGATCGCACGCCGCGAGCAGCTGGCAACCCGCGCCGAGCGCCGCGCCTTGCACGCGCGCGATCACCGGGACCGGCACCTCTTCGATCGTGCGCAGCAACTGCTCGAAGCCCACGCCGTACCGCGCGCCCGACGCCGCGCTCGCGGACACGTCGGTCACGTCGGCGCCCGCGCAGAAGTGCTTTCCTTCGCCGCGCAACACGACGACGCGCGCGTCGCCGTTCGCCGACACCGAGCCCAGCGCGTCGAACATCAACTGGAGCATCTCGGCGCTGAGCGCGTTCCCGCGATCCGGGCGGTTGAGCGTGACGGTCGTAACACGTCCGGGCTCGACCCGGATGAGATCGCTCACGCTTCGATCACCGCGGCGCGCGCCACTACTCGATCACCGCGATGACGTCGCCCTCCTGGACGACGCCGCCCTCCTCGACGTTCACGGCGGTCACCGTCCCGCCGGTCGGAGCCTCGACGGGAATCTCCATCTTCATCGACTCCAGGATCACGAGCGTGTCGCCTTCGCTCACGCTCTGTCCGGACTGGACGAGCACCTTCCAGACGTTGGCGACCATCTCCGCTTCGACGTTGGTCGCCATCCTCAAGCGCTCCTCGCCGGCAGGTGCATGAGCGCGCGCGCCTCGTCGGGCGAGGCGATCTCGCGGCCGGTCATGCGCGCGATCTCGCTCGCGGCCGCCGCGAGCTCGCCGTTCGACTTCGCCATTTCGCCGCTCGGCAGGTAGAAGTTGTCCTCGAAGCCGACGCGCACGTTGCCGCCGCGTGTGCACGCGGCCGCGACGAGCATCCACTGCTCGCGGCTCACCCCGATCACTTCCCAATCCGAGCCGTCTGCCGGCACCAGCGACGCCTCGTACGCGAGCTGGCGCGCGGTGGGCGGCGCGCCGCCGAGCACGCCGAGGATGAGCGAGAAGTGAATCGGGGCCTTGAGGATGCCCATGTCCACGAGCGGGAACGCGCTGTTGATGTGCCCGGTGTCGAAGCACTCCAGCTCCGGCTTCACACCGGCCTCGTTCATCGTCGTGAGGAACGTCATGATGTCGTCGAAGTGGTTCGAGAAGACGAACTTGAAGACGAAATCCTTGCGCTGCGGCGAATACTTGGCGTAGTTCATCGATCCCATGTTGAGCGCGCCGACGTCCGGCTTGAGGTCGCGGATGTGCGCGATGCGCTCCTCCACGGGGATACCGACGGCGCCGGTCGAGAAGTTGATGATCATGTCGGGAACTTCCGACAGGATCGCGTCGCGGATGTCCTTGTACGCGCCCACGCGTTGCGTCGGCGTCCCGTCGGGCTCGCGCGCGTGGATGTGCACCATGCGGCATCCGGCTTCGAACGAGCGCTTCGCCTCGGCGGCGTACTCCTCGGGCGTGTACGGGATGTGTGGACTCTGATTGCGATTGGCGATCGCACCGGAGAGCGCGACCGTGACGACGACCTTGTCTTGGAGACCCATGCGTGAACCTCCTTCGAGTTGCCGCGGATTATCGCGGGGTGCTCGCGCGCGGGCAAAACGGGCGCGCGAACGCGCGCCTGCCGGGCGCGTCACATCAGCGTTTCGAGAAGGTTCTCCTCCAGCCAGCCGAGGTACAGGTAGACCTGGAACGCCGGGTCGTCCGGCGGCTCGTCGTACACCGCCTCGGTCACGCCGAGCCGCGTCCCGAGGAACAAGCGCAGGTCGTTGAGCGAGGATAGCCACGCCTGCTGCTCCTCGCCGTTCATGCGAATCGCGAGCATGCCGCGCTTCAAGCGCGCGTTGTCGAACGTCGCGTCGGTGAGCCTCAGCGCGCGCACCTTGCTCTCGCGCAGGTCGTCCTGCGTGAGGTGAGCGAACTCCGCTTGTGCGTCGACGTCGTCCGCGTATGCGGGCGGGAACAACCGGCGCATGTCCTCCGGCACGTCACCGCCGTTCGCGTCGAGCAGCTCCATCATCTGCCCGAACAGCGGGCGCAACAGGTCGGTCTCCTGCGGGGAGAGCCTCAATTCCAAGCCCCCGCGCACGCGGACGAACGGCCGCTCGTTCATCGGTCGTGCTGGAGCGTCGCCCACAACCCATAGCCGTGCAGCTGCGACACGTAGAACTCGCAGCGCTCGCGCGTGCCGTTCGCAACCACAGACTTCCCGACGTTGTGCACCTCGAGCATCAACGTCGTCGCCTTCTCGCGCGAGTACCCGAAGATCTTCTGGAACACGAACACCACGTAGCTCATCAAGTTGATCGGGTCGTTCCAAACGATGACGATCCAGGGGCGGTCGGTCTGTTCGGTCTCACCGGTCTCCGGCCGCTCGACTTCCACGGGAGCCGTCGTGCTCATGTGCGGTATCGTAGTCGCTCGCATGACGGGCATCGACATCATCACCAATTTCTTGCAGGCGTCGCCGTTCGTGCGGCACCTCGGCATCAGGCTGGAGAAGATCGAGCAGGACACCGCCGAGCTCGTGCTGCCGTTTGCGCAATCCGTCGTCACGATCGGCGAGATGGTGCACGGCGGAGCGATCGGCGCGCTCATCGACACGGCCGCGATGACGGCGTCGTGGGCGACCGACTCCTATCCCGAGAACATGCGCGGCACGACCGTCGGGCTCACCGTGTCGTACCTCGCTCCCGGCAACGCCGAAGATTTGCGCGGCGTCGCGCGCGTGTTGCGTCGCGGAAAGCAGCTGTGCACCGTCGACGTGGAGGTCACCGGCGCGCAAAGCGGTCTCGTCGCCAAAGGCCTCGTCACGTACAAGCTCGGCTGACGATCACACCGGCAGCACGCCGTGCTTGCGCCACGGTCGCTCCACGTGCTTCGACTCCGCTTGCGCAAGCCCTTCGCAGATGATCTTCCGCGTGTCGGCCGGATCAATCAGGTCGTCCACGAACGACCATCCCGCGGCGATGTACGGAGAGATCTGGTCGCGCACCGCTTTGATCATCACTTGACGCTGCTCGTCGCGCTGCTCCTCCGGGAACTTCTCCAAGATCGATCGCCCGATGATGTTCACCGCGCCCTCCGGCCCCATCACCGAGATCTCCGCGGTCGGCCACGCGACGATCAAGTCCGGCTCGTACGCGCGCCCGTTCATGACGTAGTAGCCCGCGCCGTAGCCCTTGCGCGTGACCACGGTGACCTTGGGCACCGTCGCCTCGCTCACCGCGAACAGCATCTTGGAGCCGTGCCGGATGATGCCCTGCTTCTCCACCGCGCTGCCGACCAAGAAGCCCGGACAGTCCATCAAGAACACCAGCGGAATGTGGAACGCATCGCACAGCCACACGAAGCGCGCCGCTTTGTCGGCCGAGTTCACGTCGATGGCGCCGCCGAGGAACATCGGTTGGTTGGCGATGATCCCCACCGACCGCCCGCCGAAGCGCGCGAAACCCGTGACGATCGACTTCGCCCAGTCCGGCTTCATCGGGAAGAACTCGCCGTCGTCCACGATCTCCTTGACGACCTTGCGCACGTCGTACGCCTGCCGCGGGTTCGCCGGCACGATGTCGTACAACGCCTCGCACCGTCTGTCGGTGGGATCGCTCGTCGTTCGTTTCGGCGCCTGCTCGAGATTCGAGCTCGGAAAGTAGCTGAGGTACGAACGGATCGCGCGCAAGCACTCGTCGTCGTCGTTCACTTCGAGGTCCGCGACGCCGGATACCTTGCAGTGCACCTGGCTCCCGCCCATCTCCTGCTCGGTGACGTCCTCGCCTACGGCGGCCTTGACGAGGTGCGGCCCGCCGAGCGCCATGCTCGACACGCCTTTCACCATCGGCACGAAGTCTGCGAGTCCCGGGATGTACGCGGTGCCCGCCGCGCCCGGCCCCATCATCGCCGCCACCTGCGGGATGACCCCGCTCATGATGACTTGCTCTTTGAAGAGCTCCCCCGTCCGCGCAAACGCAGAGCCCGCCGCCTCCTGAATGCGCGCCCCCGCGGAGTCGATGAGCCACACCAACGGCCGCCGCTCCCGCAACGCCAGCTCCCTGATGCGCGCGGCCTTGAACTCCCCCACCATCCCCATCGAGCCGGCCATCACCG
>JBIOWR010000291.1:0-4430 GCA_044868775.1 Actinomycetota bacterium | reverse complement strand
GGAGGATACGGGTGAGTCGGAGACGCCGGAGGACACCGTGAGCAAGAACCCGCTCGACTTCCTGGACATCAACCGGCGCACGCTCGGCGGCGTCATCGCCGTCCTGCTGATCGCGAACACGCTCGTGCTCGCGCGCAACGCGCTGGACCCGAGCGCCGAGGTCGCCGGCATCCGACTCGACGACAACACCGGGATCACGACCACCGATCCGACGATAGGCGACGTGCCCACCATCGGGCCGAGCAAGACGCCGAACGCCGCCGCCACGAAGCTGCTCCCCGGCGTCACGCCGAAGAAGGGCAAGTACATCGGCAAGTACATCGAAGGCATCGGCACGATCCCGCTCGGCATCACCGACAAGAAGGTGAAGGTCGCGTACTACTGGAAGGGCGACCAGACGATGTCGAGCCAGTTCATCAACGGCACGAACGCCGAAGGACACGACCTCGACGAAGCCAACGCGTTCCGCACGCTCGTTGCGTATCTCAACAAGCACAAGAACGGCGGCGCGACGTTCATGGGCTACCCGTTCAACTTGCACGGGCGCGAGATCGAGCCGTACGTGCTCGAAGCCGGCAAGTCCTCGGACACCTACAACGCGATGCTTCGCGAGATGACGCAGACCATCAAGCCGTTCGCGGCGATCTCGTCGCACGGATCGCTGTCGACCGAGATCTGCCCGGCGCTCGCGACGAAGGGCATCCACAACTTCTCCACCTACGACCTCGGCGGCCGCGGCGGCACGATGGTGCAGCGCACGAACGGCTACTGCATTCCCGCCGGCACCGCGTTCGAGCAACAAGTCGACCTGATGCAGAGCTACATCCTCGGCCGCACCGACAAGACGTCGTTCGAGCGCACCGGCGAGACGCCGAAGAAGCGCGTGTACGGCTTCCTGTACGCGGAGTATCGCGGCCTCATCGACGTGGCGCCGGGGATCGCCGCGCGGTTCCGCAAGGCCGGGATCAACATCCCGCCGAACGGCGTGCAGTCGATGCCGGGAGACCTCACCACCGGTCAGTCCGTCGCGGGAACCGTCGCGAGCAAGTTCGCCGACGCCGGCGTGAACACGATCATCTCTCCGGACTCGGGCGCGCTGCTCACGTTCACGCGCGGCGCGCAAGCGAACGGCAACGACTTCGACTACGTGATCTGGCCGTGCTCCGGGCAGGACTCCATCGGGATGGTGCGCCTGTACGACAACATCCAGTGGGCGCACGCAAAGGGACTCACCTGTTACGACCCGGAGTTCAACGCCGACATCACCAAGGGCGCGAACGACGCCAACACCGAGTGGTACCAGCAGTACCAGGAGATGGCGCCCGGCAAGGAGCCGCCCGCGCCGACGCCCCTCGTGTACCAGGGTTTGCTGCCCCTCGTCGTCGGCCTCACGAACGCCGGTCGCAACGTGAGCGTCGAGAACTTCCGCGCGGGCCTGACGGCGTTCAAGCCGTACCGCTACAGCGCCACGCAAGGAAAGACGACCGACGGAAAGAACATGTGGTTGTCGATCAACTCACCCGACCGATCCGTCGTCGGAGACGTCGCGGAGCTGTACTGGGACCGGCTGAGCGGCGGCAAGGGCAACTACGTCTACACGGAGTCCCGGCGATACAGACGGGGAGCGGTGTTCTGATAATTGCTTCCCCTCAACGTCCTCGTTAGCGGGCTCGTCGCAGGATCCCTCGCAGCGCTCAATAGCTTGGGATTCGTACTCCTCTGGAGGACGAACCGGCTGGTGAACCTGGCGCAACCGTCGCTGGGTCTGGTCGGCGGCGTGCTCACCGGCATGCTCGTGCAGTCTGCGCGATGGAGCTTTTGGGTTGCGGCGCCGCTGGGGTTGTGCGTGGGCGCGGTGCTTGCGTTCGGAACCGACCGCGTGATCCTTCGCCGGTTGCAGGAGGCGCCGCGCGCGGTGCTGCTGGTTGCGACCGTCGGCCTCGCGGGGATCTTCGGAGGCATCGCGACCGCGTTGCCGTTCGTCTTCGACGGTCCGCTCCCGACGTACACCGTGGACCTCGGCGTCACCATGCAGATCGGGTCCACGCGGTTCGACGGCGCCGACTTCCTCGCGCTCGCGGTATTGCCGATCGCGCTCGCGCTCACCGCGTACTTCCTCTATCGCACGCGCATCGGCGTCGCAGCGCTCGCGATGGGACAAGACCTCGAGCGGGCGAAGTCGCTCGGCGTTCCGACACAATACGTGCGCTCGATCGTGTGGGTGGTCGGCGGGATGCTCGCGACCATGAGCGGCATCCTCTCGATACCGGTGCTCGGGTTCAACCTCGGCGGGGGCATCGGGCCGACCGTGCTCCTGCTCGCGCTCGCGCCCGCGGTGTTCGCGGGACTGCGCAGCTTGCTCGGCGCGGTCGTCGGCGCGCTCGTGCTGAGCATCTTCTTGCAGACGCTCGCGTGGCACATCGACACCGCCGGCCTCGCGATCCTCGCGCTCGGCGGAGCGGTGATCCTCGCCGTCGCGGTGCAAGGACGCCGTCTCGGCCGCGCGGAGACCGCCGCGCGTGCGTCGTCGTGGGAGGCCGCCGCGACGCCGCGACCACTGCCGTGGGCGGTCGCGTCCTCGGTGCCGGTGCGCACGGCTGCGATCGTGTTCGGCGTCGTCGCCGTCGCCGCGGCGGCCGTCGCTCCCGCATTTCTCGGGCCCGCGCACGACGTGCTGTACGCAACGTCGGGAACGCTCGCGCTCGGCGCGCTCGCGGTCGCGGCCGCGTGGATCTTCGGCGGCGAGATCGCCCTGGGGCACTGGGGGCTCGCCGGTCTCGGCGCTGCGGTTGCCGCGGTGACGCCCGGACCGTGGGCGTGGCGCGCGATCATGGCGAGCCTCACGATGGCCGCGGCGAGCTCGCTGCTCGCGCTCGCTTCGCGGCGGCAATCGAACCTTTCGTTCGCGGTGCTCGGGCTCGCCATCGCCGCAGCGGCGCCGATCGCGCTGCTGCACGTGCACCGCTCGGCGGAGCCGCTCGATCCCGCGGTGGTCGGCACGATCGCGGGAGCGCTCGCGGTTGCGATCGCGCTCGCGCTCTCTCGGTTGCGCGGCACCCTCGTCGGCGCGCGCATGGTCGCAGCGCGCGACGATCCCGCGCGGGCACCGTGGCTCGGCGCCGACCCGGTGAACGGGCGCGTGCTCGCGCTGACCATCAGTGGAGGCATCGCGGGACTCGCCGGCGCCTTGTACCTCGCCGCGACGCCCGTGGGCATCGCCGCCGGAGCGTTCGACGTCTCGCGCTCGCTGGACTTGTTGACGATGGCCGTCGTCGGCGGCCTCGGATCGCCGCTCGGCGCCATCGTCGGCGCAGCGGCGATTCAATCGGCGAAGTACTTCCTTCCCGGCCCGTGGGCTGCGCTCGCGAGCGGCGCGGGCGTGTTGCTCGTCGTGATCTTCCGTCCCGCCGGCTTGAGCCGCGCGCTCGTCGTCGTGCGCGACGCAGCGGTGCGCGCGTTGACGCGCGAGCGCGAGCCGGAGCGCGCGGCGTTGCCGGCCGAGCAGGCGGTGCCGCTGTGACGGACCACGCGCAAGGCCGCGTCGCCGGCAGCGACACGCGCGAAGCGCTGGCAACGCCGACGGTGCGCGCAGCCGCGACCGCGGCCGCGCTCGCAGCGGCCCCGGCGTGGGTCGCCGCGCTCGGCGCTCCTGCGGCCTGGAACCGCTTCATCGCAATGCCCTCCGCGGCGGCGCCGTGGTTCGCCATGTCGCTCATCGTGCTCGGTGCGTGCGCAGCGATCGGTGCGTGGCGCTACGCGCCGGACCCGACGATGCGCACGTCTCCGACCGGCCAGCGCCGCTGGCTGCCGGGAATGGGATCGGTGTTGCTGATCGCGCTGGGAGCGTTCGTCGCGGTGACGTCACGCGACGGCAAGACGATGGCGTTGCTGCTGCCGTTCGCGCCGGTGCTCGCCGGATGGATCGTCGGAGGCGCCGTGCGCACCGCGGTGGCGGCGTGCGTCCCGGGCATCGCGTCGGCGGCGGCAGGGCTCGTCGTCACCGGAAGCCTCGTCGGCTTGCTGTTCGCCGGACACATCGCGCTCGTCGCGCACGGCAGCGGCTTCCCGCGAGCCGCAGGCTGGTCGATCGCGTACTCGTTGCTTGCTGCGGTGAACCTCGTGCGCGCGGCGCGCTTCCTCCCGCGCGACCGAGCACGCATCCGCGCGCGCATCGCCGCACCGGGCGAGCCGGCCGCAGCGCCCGCGCGCACCGGCGACGCGCTCGAGCTGGATTCCATCGTGGTGTCGTTCGGCACCGCGCGCGTGTTGCACGGCGTCACCGTCAGCGTGGCGCCGGGAGAGCTGGTAGCGCTCGTCGGCGGCAACGGCGCCGGAAAGTCGACGCTGTTGCGAACGGCGGCGGGGTTCATCGCGCCGGACAACGGCCGCATCATCGTCGGAGGCGACGACGTAACGACGTTGCTTCCCGA
>JBIOWR010000290.1:0-4377 GCA_044868775.1 Actinomycetota bacterium | reverse complement strand
GCACTTCCGCGATCTCTTCCTCGGTCACCTCGGCCAGCACGTCGAGCTCGCCGGCCTTCCACTCCTTCTCGCGCGTCGCCTTGTCGGCGAGCAGGTTCTTCTCGTTGTCGCGCAGCCGCGCGGCCTTCTCGAAGTCCTGTGCGTCGATCGCGGACTCCTTGTCCCTGCGAACGTCGGCGATCTTCTCGTCGAACTCGCGGAGGTCGGGCGGCGCGGTCATGCGACGGATGCGCATGCGCGAGCCGGCCTCGTCGATGAGGTCGATGGCCTTGTCCGGCAAGAAGCGGTCGCTGATGTACCGATCGGCGAGGTTCGCGGCGGCGACCACGGCGTCGTCGGTGATCGTGACGCGGTGGTGCGCCTCGTAGCGATCGCGCAGACCCTTGAGGATCTCGATGGTGTGCGCGACCGACGGCTCGTTGACGTGGATCGGCTGGAACCTGCGCTCGAGCGCCGCGTCCTTCTCCAGGTGCTTGCGGTACTCGTCGAGCGTCGTAGCGCCGATCGTCTGGAGCTCGCCGCGCGCGAGCATCGGCTTGAGGATCGACGCGGCGTCGATCGCGCCTTCCGCCGCGCCGGCGCCCACGAGCGTGTGCAGCTCGTCGATGAACAGGATGATGTCGCCGCGCGTGCGGATCTCCTTCAAGACCTTCTTGAGTCGCTCCTCGAAGTCGCCGCGGTACCGCGACCCGGCGACGAGCGCTCCGAGGTCGAGCGTGTAGATCTGCTTGCCCTTGATGGTCTCCGGCACCTCGGCCTTGACGATCTTCTGCGCAAGGCCTTCGACGACTGCGGTCTTTCCAACGCCGGGCTCACCGATCAGCACCGGGTTGTTCTTGGTGCGGCGCGACAGGACTTGCATCACACGCTCGATCTCTTTCTCGCGGCCGATGACGGGGTCGAGCTTCGTCTCGCGCGCGAGCGAGGTGAGGTTGCGCCCGAACTGGTCGAGGACGAGCGACCCGGACGGCGCAGCTTCGCCTTGCTGCCCGGCGGCCTCCTTGCTGCCGGAGTACCCGGAAAGCAGCTGGATCACTTGCTGGCGCACCTTGTTGAGATCCGCGCCGAGCTTCACGAGCACTTGCGCGGCGACGCCTTCTCCTTCTCGGATGAGACCGAGGAGGATGTGCTCGGTGCCGATGTAGTTGTGACCGAGCTGCAGCGCCTCGCGCAACGACAGCTCGAGGACCTTCTTCGCGCGCGGCGTGAACGGGATGTGACCGGTAGGCGGCGTCTGGCCCTGACCGATGATCTCCTCCACCTGCTGGCGCACACCTTCGAGCGAGATGCCGAGCGACTCCAACGCCTTCGCAGCGACACCTTCTCCTTCATGGATGAGACCGAGGAGGATGTGCTCCGTGCCGATGTAGTTGTGGTTGAGCATGCGCGCTTCTTCTTGCGCAAGCACGACGACGCGGCGGGCCCGATCCGTAAATCGCTCGAACACGGTTTCAGCCTTTCTTGAAATCTCCCCTGGACGGATTATATGCGTCCGACCCCGCCGTGCCGGGGACTTCCCGATCGGGAGGAGTCGGTGCCTTTTCCCTCTTCTTCCCTTCTAACGCCGGGGTATCGCGATTAGTTCCCGCGCGCGTGCCGCCTTGATACGTGGTCCTCGCTCCCCTTCATACCCCGAATACTCGGCCGCGCGCCATGGGTGCTGTAGACGAAAACGCTTAGTCCATTTTCATCACAAGGCGGGCATCGAGCGACCACGCTTGTGGATACGAGAACGCGCTGGTCAGGACTCCGGTCGCAGGAGAGGAAACAGAATGACCTCCCGGATGCTCGGCGCGTCCGCGAGGATCATCGCGAAGCGATCGATACCGAACCCGAGCCCGCCGGTCGGCGGCATGCCGTACTCCAGCGCTCTCAGGAAATCCTCATCGAGCAGCATCGCCTCTTCGTCGCCGGCGGCGCGGTGTCGCGCTTGCTCCTCGAACCGCGATCGCTGGTCGACGGGGTCGTTGAGCTCGGAATACGCGGGGCCGACCTCCATCCCCGCGATGACCAGGTTGAAGTGCTCGGTGAAGCGCGGGTCGGTTCGGTGCGGGCGCGCGAGCGGCGACGTCTCGCGTGGAAAGTCCATCACGAACGTCGGCTCGAACAGGTTGGGCTCGACGTGCTTCTCGTAAATTTCCACGACGATCTTGCCCGGGCCCCATTGTGTGTCCACGGGCACATCGCTCTTCTCGGCGATCGTGCGCAATTCGTCCAACGGCATGTCGAGGTCGAGCTGCTTGTTGACGGCCTCGCCGGCCAGGTCGATCAGGCGACGGCGCGGGAACGGCCCGCCGAGCGGCATCGCGCGGCCTTGATAGGTGTGATCGGTCGTGCCGAGGACGGTGCGCGCAACGCGCGCGATCATCGATTCCATCAGCTCCATCATCCCGAAGTAATCCGTGTACGCCTGGTACGCCTCGAGCATCGTGAACTCGGGGTTGTACTTCACGCTCACGCCTTCGTTGCGGAAGTTGCGGTTGATCTCGAACACGCGCTCGATGCCGCCGATCACGAGACGCTTGAGGTAGAGCTCGGGCGCGATTCTGAGATAGAGGTCGAGGTCGAGCGCGTTCATGTGCGTGACGAAGGGCTTCGCCAGTGCGCCGCCCGGCGTGGGTTGCAGCATGGGCGTCTCGACCTCGACGAAGCCGCGCTCGGCGAGGAACGCGCGAATCTCGATGATGGCCTTCGAGCGCACGTCGAAGATCTTCTTTACGTCCGGGTTCACGAGGAGGTCGAGATACCGCTGGCGGTACCGGATCTCGACGTTCTGGAGGCCGTGCCACTTCTCCGGGAGCGGCCGCAACGATTTGGAGAGGAGCGTGATGTGCTCGGGGCGCACGCTCAGCTCGCCGCGCTTGGTCTTGACGATCTCTCCTTCGGCACCGACCCAGTCTCCGAGATCGAGGTCGTCGATGAGCGCCATCCGCTCGTCGCCGAGGCGCGCGGCTTCGCAGAAGATCTGGATGTCACCGGTTCCGTCGCGCAGCACCCCGAACGCGAGCTTGCCGATCGAGCGCTTCATCATCAGTCTTCCGGCGACGCGCGCGCGTTCGCCGGTTTCGGACTCGGGCGCGATTTCGCCGAACGCGTCGTGAATCTCCCCGGCCGTGTGCGTGCGCTCGAACGTCACCGGATAGGGCTCGACGCCGCGCGCGCGCATCTCGTCGAGCTTGCGCAAGCGTTGCGCCTGGAGGTCTTCGAGTCTCTCGTCCGCCATCGCGCGAGAGAATACACCGCCGTCGTTTACGTGTTGCGTTCGTACACCAGGCGCAGGCCGATCAGCGTGAGCCACGGCTCGTGCTTTTGCAGCGTGCGGCTGTGCTCGATGACCACCGGGGCGAGCCCGCCGGTGGCGACGACGGCGGCGTTGCCGCCCAGCTCGTGCTGCATGCGATCGACGATCGCGTCGACCTGTCCGGCGAAGCCGTATATCACGCCGGCCTGGATCGCCTCGACGGTGGTCTTGCCCACGACGGACTTGGGCGCGACGTACTCGACGCGCCGCAGCTGCGCGCCTGCGGACACCAGCGCGTTGGTGGACACTTCCACGCCGGGAGCGATCGCGCCGCCGAGATACTCGCCTTTGTCGCTCACCGCGTCGACGGTGGTTGCGGTTCCGAAATCGACGACGATCGCCGGCGCCCCGTACAGCTCCACCGCAGCGATCGCGTTCACGACGCGATCGGCGCCGACCTCACGCGGGTTCTCGGTGAGGATCGGCAACCCGGTCTTGACGCCGGGCTCCACGACGACGGGAGAGAAGCGAAAATAGCGCTCGGTCATCTCGCGCAGCGCGCTCGTCACACCCGGAACCACGCTGGAGATGCACACACCGGTGATCTGGCGCGAGAACGAGAGGCCGACCTGCGTGAGCAATCCCTGGAACACCAGCGCCATCTCGTCGGACGTGCGCTGCCCCGACGTCGAGATGCGCCAGTGCTGCTCGAGCGACTTGCGCTCGAACACGCCGATGACGGTTTGGGTGTTGCCGACGTCAACCGCGAGGAGCATCGGGTTCCTCCGGCTCGGGCTCCAGCTCGATCGAGAAGTCGATCGCAGGCGCGGAGTGCGTGAGCGCGCCGGCGCTGATCGCGTGCACGCCGGTCGCCGCGATCTCGCGCACGCTTTCGAGCGTGACGCCGCCGCTGGCTTCGAGCACGACGGCCGTCCCGGCGACGCGCACGGCTTCACGGAGCTCATCCGCCGTCATGTTGTCGAGGAGGATCTCGTCGGTGCCGGCGTGCACGGCCGCGCGCACGTCCTCGACGGTCTCGCACTCCACCTCGATGCGCAAGTCCGGTCGCGCGGCGCGCGCGCGCTCAATCGCTTCGACGACGCCGCCGGCCGCAGCGACGTGGTTGTCCTTGATCA
>JBIOWR010000289.1:0-4098 GCA_044868775.1 Actinomycetota bacterium | reverse complement strand
GGTCTTCACGGTCGTGCGTCTCTCCGCGAACATCTGTGCGAGGAAGATACGGCCGTCAGACCCGATCGCTTCTCCCATGCCGACCTCGTTGTAGGTCGGCCAAAGAATGTTCTCGCGGTGCTCCGGCGACTCCATGAACGCGACGTGCAGGTCTTCGATCGTCGTTCGCGACCAGCCGACGTTCTCCCCGATCGTGATCCACCCGGCGACGGCGTCGTCGAGATCGGGGTTGTGCCAGATATCGAGCTTCGCCGCCATCTTCTGCGCTTGCTCGCGCGCCGCGGCAACGAGGTCCGTCCGCACGGCGAGCGTGCGAAGGCCGCGCTTCTGCCGCTCCTCGTTCACCCGCCTGACGAAGAAGATCTCGTCGGCCGCGAGATCGTGCTCGGGTGCAGTGGTCGAGCCGAGGATGGGTTCCAGCAACCGATCGACGAGCGGAAGGTCACCGAGGAGCGCCGGCGAAGGTTGTGGCACGAGCGTCACGCAGAGCGCGATCGCGATGAGCGCCGGCAGGCGCCGGCGTGGTGTGGCCGTGCCGCGCGGCGTCGAGAGCCTCTCCCCAGGTCCCCCCATGACGAGAGGAGCGTATGGAACGATCCGGTCCGTGACTATGCCCTGTTCGGGCCGTTTTCGGCATCACCTTTTCGGACGAGCGTAACGTAGTCCCCGAACGCCTCCTACACCGCGAGCGCGCCGGTACGCTCATCGATCGCGTTCATGAACCCGCCGAGGTCTGCGAGCGTCAGCGTGAGCCCCGGATGCTTCACGAGCCCGAGCGGATCGAGCCCGCGCACGGGATCGCGAAAGCGGAGACAGACGCCGGCCTGCGTGTTCGTCCCGAAGGTGAGGCCGCGATCACGCGCCGACACGCGAACGCCGATCGCGCGGTACCACGCGTACGGACCGGACACGGTCGCCTCCACGATGTTGTCCAGTCGCGTCGTGACGCTCCACGGTCCGAAGCGCACGAGCAGATGCTCGCGACCCACGTCCGCGTTCGCGTGCCCCGGGCGCACGCCGAGCGGCAGCAACAACGGCATGAACCGGCGATCGAACGCGAAATCGTAGGCTGGCATGGTGACCACAATACCCGACGGGTTTCCAGGCAAACGCCGCGCGTGCTTGTTTCCCCCGCCGACGTACCGGGTAGGCGTTCGCTCGAAAGATCACCGCCCGCGGAGGTGAATGCCCGTGTCGGAATTCCTCATCTACCAAAACGAGCTCGGAGAGTTTCACTGGTATCTCGTGGCGCACGGCGGCGCGAAGATCGCCGGCTCCGAAAAAGGCTTCGAGACGCGCGAAGCGTGTGAGCGCACGATCGCCGCGGTGAAAGAGTCGGCCGCCGTGGCGCCGATCGTGGACCGCACGCGCGAAGAGACGATCGAAGAAGCTCAGCTGCGCGAGCTCGGCGCGGTGCCGGCGGCGCGCAACGCACCCATCCGGCGCTAACGCGGTACCGTCGTCCGCTTGAACTCGTTGAAGCGCGTCCACGAGATCATGTCGAGCACGCGCTCGAGATCGTCGACGCGCCCGCGCTCCATGAACCGCACGAACACGGCCTCGTCGCCTTCGATGAAGGTCGGCACGCCGAACACGCTCCACCGTGCGACCGCTTGCTCGTGCTCGAGCGCAAGCGTCGCGAGCGGGCGGCCGCTCTCGACCTCGCGTGCGACCGCGTCGGGGTCCGCGCCCGCACGCTTCACCGCTTCGCGCAGCGCGTCGACGTCGTTGAGCTTACGCGCGTCGTCGTGACGGATCGCGAAGATGTTGACGTGCGCATCGAGCCACGCGTCCGGCAACGCGTCGCGCACGGCCAGTCCCCACGTCAGCGCGAGCACGCCACTACCGCGCTCATCCGATGGACGCTCCCACACGGGGGTCTCGCCCTCGGGGACGTGCACCTGATCGAGGGAGAAGGGCAGGAAGCGCGCCTCCCAATCCCGCCCCTCGCGCAAGCCGGCGACGACCGCTTCGTGCGCGTTGCGCGCGAACGGGCAGCGATAGTCGAACGTGATCGCGAAAGAGCGCGGCATGCCCCGATCTTACCAACGACGGCGGGCGTCAATGACAGGATGCGGTGCCGGAGTCGACTGTCTCCCCGGAGATGTCGACGAACCGCCACGAGTACGACGCCGGACGCAGCGTGAGGAACAGCACGCCGAACGACTTCGACGTGCGGAACTGGCTGTTCGCGCGGCCGTAGATCGCGGCGTAGAGGTTGCGGCCGCCGGTGCCGGCGACGAACTCGCGAATGCCGCGCGCGTCGTTGCGCCGGCCGTTGGGATCTTGGGGCGCGAAGCGCTCGTAGTGATGGTCGTGTCCCGACAGCACGAGGTCGGCGCCGGCCTCGTACAGCGCGCTCCAGAACGCCGACACGTTGTCGTCGTCGCCGTGCAATCCCGAGGAGAAGCGCGGGTGGTGCCAGAACGCGAGCGTGCAGCGCGCACGGTTCGCGGCGAGGTCGGCGCGCAGCCACTTCACTTGGGGCGACGACGCGTCGCATCCCTTCACGGCGTAGCAATTGGAGTTGAGCGCGATGAGATGCCACGCGCCTACCTCGAAGCTGTACCAACCCTGGTTGCGCGGCCCGGCGGTCGTGCCGAAATAGTCGAAGTATCCGCGCGCGCCGCCGCCGTAGTCGTGGTTGCCGGGCGCGGGGCGCATGATGTCCTTGAACCGTCCCCAGGTGGAGTCGAAGCTTCGGCGAAACTCCGCGAGCGCCCCGTTCTCGTACTGGAGATCGCCGAGCGCGAGCACCGCGTCGAGGTCCTTGCCCATCATCAGGTCCGACGTCTTGCCGTCCTGGCAGGCGCGGGACGACGGCTTCTCGCGCTGCGACGTGGAGCATGCGATGTCGCCGGCCGCAGCGACGTGCCACTCCTCGGCGATGGTTGCCGTTGGAGTGGGGCTCGGCGTCGGCGTCGCGGTTGGAGAGACGCCGGGGAGCGCGGCGCGTTGCTGCGTGCACGCGGCGAGCAACGACGCGCACGCGAGAACGAGGATTGTGAGCTTGCGGGTCACGCCGGTGAGGTTACGCCGGGCGTGGTGCCTCGGCCACCGCTTGCTCGAGCGGCAGGGCTTCGACTTCGGCAAGGGCGTGTGACGCTCGCGCGCGCGAAGCGCGCGCGAGCCCCCACGCGACACCCGCCGCAGCCATGCTCATCACGCCGCCCAACGCCAGCGCCGCCCGCGGCCCGAACTGCTCGGAGACCAAGCCGGCCACCGGCCCGCCGATCGCGGTGCCGCCGAAGAACACGACCGAGTACAGCGCCATGACCCGCCCGCGCAGCACCGCGGGCGTGCGCAGCTGGAACGTCGAGTTCGCTGTGGTGAACACGAACATCAGCCACCCGCCGACCGGCACGAGCACGATCGCCTCCACCAGGAGCGTCGGCGCCGCAGCCGCGAGCAACATGAACACCGAGAACGTCGCCGTGGAACCGATCAGCAACCGGGACGAGGGCCGCGCGCGCCGCGCCGCCGTGAGCGATCCGGCGAGCGATCCCGCGGCCATGATCGCCGACAGCATCCCATACGTTCCGGCGTCGCCGCCGAACGTCTCCTTGGCGAGCAACGGCAGCACCACCATGAAGTTGGTGCCGAACGTCCCCACGAACGCGACGACGAGCAGCACGCGGCGCAGCTCGGGCGTGTGCCACGCGTAGCGCAAGCCTTCACGAACCTGAGCGCGCACGTGCGACTCCAGGCCGTCACGGAACAGCGCGTCGCGATTCATGATCGCCAGCCCGTACACGACGGCCCCGTACGAGATCGCGTTGATGATGAACGGCCACGCCATGCCGGTGGACTTGATGAGCGCGGCTGCGACGGCCGGCCCCACCACGCGACCCGCGTTGAACACCGCAGTGTTGAGCCCCACGGCGTTCGGTACGTCCTTCTGCCCGACCATCTCGGTAACGAACGCTTGTCGTGCCGGCACCTCCAACGTCGCGACGATGCCGAACATCAGCGCGAGCAGGTACACCATCCACAAGCGCACCACGCCGGTCGCAGTCAGGATGCCGAGCGCGAGCGCGAGCACGCCGGAGAGCACCGACGTGAGCATGATGATGCGGCGCTTGTCGAAACGATCCGCGA